>JAQVMI010000315.1 GCA_028703735.1 Candidatus Cloacimonadota bacterium
TGCTCTTCCGATCTCATTCTTGTTTTTTTGTATTGAAGAGAGGTTGCGATGAAAAGAATACTTTATGTCGATGTGCCGTTTCAAGGTTTAATGGGGGGAGATAAAAATCGTAGCAGCTTTATCTGGAACACCTTAAGTAAGGCGTGCAAGGCAGATTTACTGCTTATTAAAATCCCGGAATATGCGTATAAACCAGTTCCGCAACACAGCGGCTATAATGCTGTTTATACCATTGCTACAAGGCATCCATACATATATCAATCTGAATCCATTTACATGTTTAGCAAAGCACAGCAGCAGAAATTTGTCGAAATTTTGAACAGCAACCGCTACGAAAAGATTGTTTTCAGGTTTTTAAGCTGTTACCATCTTGCCAATCTTGCTGGTAAAACTTTTCCAGCCACAGATATCTACATAGATGTGGATATGCTGTTTTCCCGAATTTCGGAATTAGTTTGGCAGAATAACAAAACCATTCATAACCGCTATCACTTTGTGGAGATGATAAAGCTGAAAGCCTTCGAAAAAAAGGCATTTCAAAGCAATTTCACCTTCTTTTTTACCAATAGCACAGAGCGGGATCTGGCAATAGAGCGATACTGCCTAAACAAAGATAGAGCAGTAGTTTTTCCCAATATGATGCCCAAGCTGGAACAGAAACCCCTACCCGAGGCAACGCTAAAAACTCCGGAAATTAGATACATCCTTTTCTTTGGAACGTTAAATTCTGTGGCAAATCAGGATGCTTTTCTTTTTTTAGCAGAAGAGATTTACCCCCTAATTGCTCAAAAACTGCAAGATGAAAATATTTACATCTATATTGTGGGCAAAAACCCCCTTTCCATGTACGATAAATACTGTGCCACGAAGGCAGAAACCACAAATATAGAGAACAAAAACAGAATGATTCTGATGGGAGCTGTGGATGATATACGCAGGATGATTGCCCATGCTCTTTTCGTGATACTCCCCTTAAGAATTGCTTCCGGAACCCGCACCCGGATATTGGAAGCAGCAGCAGAAAGAAAGGCTGTGATTTCCACCACCATTGGAGCAGAAGGTTTCGATTTCGCCACCGATGAACTTACCATAAAAGATGATGCAATTGGTTTTGCCAAAGCTATGGAAGAGCTGATTACAAATAACTCCTTAGCAATTGAAATGGGAGATAAGCTCTACGATAAATCGGTTAGCTTATATGCACCTTCCGTGGTGGCAGAATCATTTTTGCAAAACCTGCAAACAAAGCATGCTTCACCAGAACCTCATGATGCGCAAGCGCAGCAAAAGAGGCTAAAAATTGCCATTATTACCAACAGATTCTATCCAGAGGTTGGTGGAGCAGAAACAAATATTTTCTATCAAGCCCGCTTATTAGCGGAAGAACATGATGTTACAGTAATCTGCCCCAAGCGTATAAACAGAAGCAATCGTGAAGTTACTCAGGGATTTACGATTTTAAGATTGTGGGACCTGCTTAATATTGGCTCTAAATATCCCAATTTGAAAGCCAAGACCCTGTGTCCGCAAATTGTGCTTCATTTGCTAAAAACAGAATACGACATTATTCAGTGCTTTCCGGCTTTGAACTACAATAATCTGCTTGCCTTTGTGGTAGCCAAACTAAAATCTGTTCCCTTCATCATCTGTTTCTTCGATTTTATAGATTATGCGGGGATTATTAGCTCTAAAGGGAAAATTGATCCCAATATTCTTGCCACGGTGAAGCCTAAATTCTACCAACGATTTGTGTTGAAATATATGGATTATGCCTTTGCTATTGCGGAAAAAGAGATCAGTTTTCTAAAGCAGTTCAACCCCCGGGTGAAATACTCGCCTGTGCCAATTTTGACGGATGAATATGCTCTGCCGGTTGCTAATCCGCGTTCCAAACTTGGCTTAAAGGAAGATGATTTTGTGTTTCTGTGCCTGGGAAGGGTATCTTATATAAAGGGTCAGGATATTGCCCTAAAGGCTTTTGCAGAAGTGTATAAGGAGATTCCTGGAGCAAAGCTTGTTTTCGTGGGAAGAACAGGTTATGAGCAGCAGTTCTTTGGAAATTTGCAGAGTTTTATTGCAGAATTTCCCGATAAAGCTCTGCAGGAAAGTGTGTTCTGGACTGGAATGGTGGAGCGCAACGAGGTATTGGGTTGGTTAAAATATGCTGATATTCATCTGATTCCGGTGCGCTTTATGAATTCCGGTGCCGTAGTGGTGGAAAGTTGGGTTAGCGGAACTCCCGTTATCCAAAGCGATGTGGTGGATCCCTGTCTGGTAACCGAGGGTGAAAACGGATACCTGTTTGAAAGCGAAAATGCTTTTAGCTGTGCCAACAAAATGAGGGAATGCTATCGTAACAGAAGTAGCCTGAAAACTATGGCAGAAAAGGGCAATACTTTGGTGCAGAGCAAATACACCTATCAGTATTTGATAGAGCTTTACAACCAAACCTACAGGGAACTATTAAGCTGATTAAGCAGGATTTTTTATGATAGAAATGCCAAAAATTCTGATGTTGAATACCTACAGAGGCTTCATAGGTGGAGTGGAAAGGTTGATGGCAAATATGGCTGTAACCATGCGGGAAAATGACTGGATGGTTTATGGCTTGTTTGAACAGACAGCGCATGAAGACCCCGCTTTCGATTCCGTTTTCGACGATTTTGAAGTGTTTGGAGATGGAGATTTTGAGGAAATGATCTCCTATTACACCGAACTTGGGATAAATGTGGTTTGCATTCATAAAACCACTCGCAGAAATTGGGTTAAGCTTTTACAGCAGAATTTCCCCACGGCTGTGTTTGTGCATGATCACGATTATTACTGCCTGAGAAGGCATAAATACCTGCCCTATAAACGGATAAACTGCTACTTGCCTTTTTCGCTGGTTTATTGTCCGCTGTGCAGTGGTATGGTGGAAAAATCCGCAGGAAACTACAGGCTTATCGACTTCCAGGAAAAAGCTTTGATGCTTAGCCAAATACGCAAATGCGACCTCAGCTTTGTGCTTTCGGACTACATGAAACACAATCTGCTGATGAACAAATGGCATGCATCCAAGATAGTGAAACTTATCCCCAATGCTACTTTGCAAGAGGATATTACCACTGTTTATAATGAGATTCCCATAATTCTGTATGTGGGGCAATTGATTAGAGGAAAGGGTGTAGATTTAGCCATTAATGCCTTATCCCGGGTTTCGGAGCCCTTCAAATTTGTAGTGCTGGGACGTGGAAACGACGAGAATTATCTGAAAGAGATTTCTGCTCAGTTACTGCCAGGCAAAGCGGAATTTTTAGGCTGGGCAGCAGATGTAAATCAAATCTACGCCGGTGCAGATATTGTGGTGGTGCCATCACGCTGGCAGGAACCTTTTGGCTTGGTGGGGTTAGAGGCTTTTTCTAAATCGAAACCAGTGGTTGCTTTTGATATTGGTGGAATCTCCGAGTGGCTTAAACACAAGGTTAATGGCTTATTGGTATAT
>JAQVMI010000316.1 GCA_028703735.1 Candidatus Cloacimonadota bacterium
GTAGGCTTGGTAATTTTCGGTTTGGCTGTTGCAGTAATGGTTTTACGTTATTTTTGGCGTATCCTTATTATTGGTAATTCCTTCAAAATAGAGCAAAGCTTGAGGCAGGATTTTTATAATCATCTGCTTAAACTATCGCAAAACTTCTTTAACCGCAGCAAAACCGGTGATCTGATGGCACATGCCACGAATGACCTCAATTCGGTGAGAATGCTTTTTGGAATTGGGCTTATTGCCGCTATGGATATTGTGCTAATGACGGTGGCTTCTTTTTCCTTTATGTCTTTTATAAATTGGCGGCTAACCTTGCTTGCCGTGTTACCCATGCCTATTTTAACCATTACAATAAGGTATTTTGGCAAAAAAATGCATTCCAGATTTGCCGCTGTGCAGGAAAGTTTTGCCACTATGAGCGGAAGAGTTCAGGAAAGCATTTCCGGCATACGCATCATCAAAGCCTTTGTGCAGGAAAATAGTGAACTGAAGAAAATGGACGAGGTTTCGCAGGATTTTGTGAAGCAGAACATGGGCTTGGCTAAGATTGCCGGCGTGTTTCATCCTTTTATGGGTTTTGTGGTTAGTATCAGTATGATAATCACCCTGTTTTTTGGTGGACGATCTGTGATAAGAGGTGAGATAAGCATCGGTGGTTTCATAGCTTTTCATCAGTATTTGGGTATGCTGGTGTGGCCTATGATTGCCATTGGCTGGATTGTTGATATGTATCAAAGAGGAACTGCTTCACTGAAGCGTTTGAATAATATCTTTGAGGTTTCGCCGGAAATTGATGATAGCTTTGCAGACAATAGTATCACCAATTTGAAGGGGAAAATCAGCTTGCAAAACCTTAGCTTCCGCTATGAAGAGTCTTTACCGGAAATTTTTGATGACGTAAGTGCTACAATTGACGCGGGAAAAACGCTGGCAATTGTGGGTCCCACCGGAAGTGGCAAAACAAGCCTGATAGAATTATTAGTGCGCATATATAATCCTCCGCCCAACACCATTTTTATAGACGATCATGAACTGTTTACCATTCCGCTAAAAGTGTTGCGTCGTGATATGGTGCTTGTTCCACAGGATATATTTCTATTCTCGGATACCATAGCCAATAACATCCGCCTGGGAAATCCTGAAACTACCATTGAAGCAGTGTACGAAGCTGCAAAAGTTGCTCAGGTTTACGACGAAATAATGGATTTTGATCACCAATTCGATACGATGGTAGGGGAAAGAGGCATAACTCTTTCCGGAGGACAAAAGCAACGCGTGGCAATAGCTCGTGCCCTGCTAACCAATCCACAAATACTAATTCTGGATGATGCTCTTTCGGCAGTAGATACAAAAACAGAGCGGTTCATCCTGGAACGCCTGATAGAATTGCGACAGGGAAAAACAACCCTTATTATTTCTCACCGGATCTCATCCATCCAACATGCCGATAAGATTATAGTACTAAAAGATGGCAATATTGCTGAACGTGGAAATCATCTGGAGATTATCGCCAGAGGTGAGCTTTATAACGATCTGTATGAAAAACAACGGATCAGAGCTCGTTTGGAAGGAGAAGAATTATGATGCACGGAGGTGGCGGCGGAAGAGGTGGCGGTTTTGCAAGTGATGATCTGAAGGTAAAGATTTACGATCAGAGGCTCTATGGAAAACTACTAAGCTATTTGAAGCCTTATCTTAAATGGGTGATTCTGTCCTTCTTTATACTAATGCTAATTTCGGCAGCAGAGGTTGTTCTGCCTCTAATTCAAAAAACAGCCATAGATGATTATATCGTTTCGGATAAATCTATCGCAATATTTAGTGATGAAGATGCATTTAGAGAGTTCAATAGCCGTTATCTTAAACTGAAGTTTAAGGAATACAGCAGTGACGACCAGCACTTCATCCTCCTTAGCGCAAAAGATCATAATAAGATAAACCGGTCTGATTTGGAAGAGCTGAAAGCCAGAAATATTCTTGGCTCTACCACAGTAATTCTAATCTCGGATACACCGGAGAATATTGACATTCTAAACAAATACTTACCCCGGAACAATGCACCTAATGCCAGCCTTACAGGTATGAATGGATGGTTCAGGTTAGGATCTGGCAAACTTGCCGTAGCCAAGGCACAACTGATGCAATTACCTAAAAAAGAACGTCTTGCAGTAAGAGGTGATGCATCCCATGCCCTTTTGGTTTTAGCACTTATCTTCTTTGGAATCATAACTCTGCGGCTTATAACCAGCTATTTTCAATCGGTGATAACTGCTTATTTTTCTCAACGTGCCATGGCAGATTTGCGTCATGATGTTTTTGCGCACATGCAGAAAATGCCCACAAAATACTTTGATCAGAATCCTGTGGGACGCTTAGTAACCCGTGTAACAAACGATATCAGAGCAATAGACGAAATGCTTTCCTCTGGTGTAATCACCATTTTTCAGGATTTCATTCTGATTATTGCCATTGTGATCTTGATGCTGGTGCTAAATTGGCAATTGGCTTTGGTTAGCTTTACTATTTTGCCGTTTGTAATCTGGATTATTTCTGTTTATCGCAGCAAAACCAGAGTTATTTATCGTGAAGTTCGTAAACACCTTGCCTCTTTGAACGCAACCCTTTCAGAGCACATTGCCGGACAAAAAATAATCCAGCTTTTCAATCAGTATTTCCATAAGAGACAGGAATTTTCGGATATAAATAGAGAGTATTTCCAAGCTTCTGTAAAGCAATTGAAGCTGTTTGCTTTTTTCCGTCCCATCATCCATGTGTCCTCCCAAATCTCCGTTGCCCTGATAATTTGGTACGGAGGTGGGCAAATTCTGCGTAATGCTATAACTATTGGCTTGTTGATGGCTTTTACACAGTATGTTCATAAGCTTTTCGAGCCAATTAACGATTTCTCCGAAAAGTTCAATATCTTGCAAGGTGCATTAGCAGGAGCAGAGCGGATTTTTGATCTGATGGAAATGGAGCCCGAAAACTATCATGAAGAACTGATAAAGGGCTTAAAGCTGGAAGGAGAAATTGAATTCGACCATGTTTGGATGGCTTACAATGAAAACGAATGGGTGTTAAAGGATGTTTCCTTTACCATAAAACCCGGAGAAAAGATCGCTCTGGTAGGGCATACCGGTAGCGGAAAAACCTCCATCGCAAATCTTATCCTGGGAATGTATCCCTATCAAAAGGGACACATCAGGATCGATGGCAGAGATCTAAGCCATTATTCCCTGGCAGATTTGCGCTCCAATGTAGGTATAGTTCAGCAGGATGTATTCATCTTCTCAGGAAACATCCGCGATAATATTATCCTGAATAACGAAAAACTAAGCCCGGAAGAAATCGTGCAGGTAGCCAAACATGTAAACGCAGACAAGTTTATCAGCAAACTTCCTGCCGGTTATGATGAACCAGTGATGGAAAGAGGAGCTACTTTATCTACAGGACAAAGGCAATTGCTCGCCTTTGCA
>JAQVMI010000013.1 GCA_028703735.1 Candidatus Cloacimonadota bacterium
GGGGATTACTAATCTGCATCACCCAATCTATTATTTTTGCGGTTAACTGAGCATCCTGAGCCACAATATCTCCATGAGTGCCATCTCCACCCTGAGGACAGGAAAGGCTATACTCTATGCCCATCACCCCGGAAGCTTCCAATTTTAAAGTATTGGCTTGCCAGCCTGCTTTATCCTGTTCATCATCTCCGGTAACGGGTCCACCGGTGGAAGCCATGGTTAATTTGTGAGGGAATTCTTTTATCAATTGGCTTATTTCGGCACAAACCCTATCCAGAGGATGATCGGAAACATTATCACAATTGGCGAAGGTTTTTTGTTTATCGCCCCAGGTGAACATATATTCTCCCGGAATGTGGATATCCAGATTATCGAAGGCGGTTTTCATTATTCCACCAGCCCAACCAGCTTCATAAGCTTTTTTCATCTGCTCGTAGCCATCTGTTGGAGGTGCTGCCGAAAGGATGAAAGGTGAATCTATGGTTCTGCCAAAGAAATCGGCAGCCAAGGGCACGGGATGTTTTTGCCATCCGGGGATAGCATGGCAGCTTTTGGTGGCTTTTTCGGGATCGGCAAAGGTAGTTCCGCAGATATCTGCATTCAAACGCATCGCCGTGTTTTTGCCGGAAGCCACAGCTTCTACAACTGTAGTCGGTCCATTTGCCATATCTCCACAAGTGTAAACACCCGCAGGGATAGATTGTGGTGCAAAAGCAGGTTTGTTACCCACGGCAATAATTACCAGATCGAAGGGACGGAATAATTCGCCGCTACCGGGTTCGTCTTTAATTTTGGAGGGATGAAAGCTTTCGCCTTGGGGCAGGCATACAGGTTTGGTTTTTATGCCTATGGTCTTGGTGCCTTCATTCACAATTTCGGAAATTCTGGTGCGGTGTGTAAAAGAAACACCGGCTTCGATTAATACCTCTTTTTCGTGTTTGGAAAGCGGCATTTCGCTAAAAGCCTCCAGGGTTATCAGTTCCACATGAGCTGCTTTTCCACGTGCTGCCAATAATGCCTGATCTGCCGCAATGGCACCTCCCACAAGAGCAATTCGCTTGCCTTCAAACAAGAAACAACCGGGGTTCTTTAGGATATCAAATCCGTATATTGCGTTTTCATCACCAGGGATATGAAGCTGGATGGGTTTGTTTAATCCACCTGCCACAATTACTGCGCTATAACCTTCGCTAAGCAGAGTGGAAGGATTATCCACAGCTTGCATAATTTGCTTCATGCCAAATACTTCACTCAGAAACAGCAGATCGCTTAAAAGTACACCCTCTTCCATGCGCTCCGAAGGTATCAGGTTAACTTGTCCACCCAATGGTTCCATGTCGTACAAAACTGCTTCGTAGCCAAGCTGGATAAGAGTTACGGCTGCACCAATTGCAGCAGGACCAGCACCTACGATGGCAATTTTTTTTCCATTAGGGGCTGGATGAATAAACGTGGGAATCTCTCCAAGCTCCCGTGCTTTGCGCACAATTGCAGCCTGTACTGCTGGAATCTGGATAGGGGTGTCAAATTTCTCGCGGGAGCATGCCTGAACACAGTGATAATCTGGGCAGACATTTCCGCAGATCCCACCCAAGGGATTGCTGGCAAGAATTATTCCCGCAGCACGTTTAAAATCAGAGGGACGTCCCTGGCTGGCAGCCATCATAAAATCTGCCGGCGAGCAATCGCAGGGGCAGGCAGTTTTGCAGGGTTTATTTTCACAGAATTCGCAGCGGCGAATTTCGCTGAAAAGTTGTGCATCGGTTAAAATCATCTTTCTCTCCTATACGGCAATATTGGGAAGGTTGCGGGATATAATCCCGCACTTACAACAGCATGCAAAGCTATGTTGGGACAGGGTGCAAGGCTATGTTACAATTGGCGTAACATAGGATTATATCCTGTTGTAAACTGAGGTTTGTAACCTCAGTTGAATTTATATATTGGGCTGCAATGATATATTGGGTTTCGATTAAATATTGGGTAACAAACCCAATAGTACAACAGCTTACAAAGCTATGTTACGAACGCTTAAAATGCAATGGTACAAGCAGCGGGCAAGCAATCAGCTCACCCGCTGTAAATTCTCGTTTTACTCTTAACGTCTAACTTTTAACGTCTAACGTTTAACTTTTAACTCTTAACTTCTAACTCTCAATCTACAATATGTCCCTTACCTACTCCGCGAACCTTGCATCCCAACCCTTTATAGGTATTGATGGTGGCATCGGATAGGAAGTTCGAGCAATCCACAATAAGTGGCTTGGTTTTGCAGATAGCCAGTAAATCTTTGGGTTCAATTTGCTTGTATTGGCTGTGTCCAACGGCAAATATTACTACATCAGCATCGGGCAATACATCTTTCAAATCGTTGTGAACATGAATTTCTTCCAGTTCAGGCCAGGCTTCCACATAGGGATCGTGAGCTTTTACCTGAGCCAAATCCTTACGCAGAAATTCCACCAAGGTCTTGGAAGGAGAATGGCGTGTATCCCCCACATCTTCCAGATACGAAACACCCAAAACAGCTATTTTTAGGTTATTAATACTGCTAAATTCTTTGCTGATGAGCTCTATGGTATGCAGAGGCATGGTGTCGTTCACGTTCACAGAACGGATAGCAAAATCCAAGCTACCTTCTACATTGAACAAAGCTCCCATTGCCCAGTTTGCCAGCACGGGATCCTTGGTAAGACAATATCCACCCACACCAAGGGAAGGACGTAAAAGGTTATCGTGTGTTCCTTTGCGTTTGCGGATAGCATCGCGAACCTTGAATATATCCACGCCAATTTGTTCGGCAAATTTTGCCCATTCCAGGGTGAGGGCAATATTTACAGCCCTATATGAATTCTCCATGGTTTTGGCAAGCTCGCTGGCATTGGTATTATCAAGCTGGGTTAAGGGGAAGTTTTCCACATCCAAAACGTTCGAAAGGAACTCGCGGCAAAGCTCGATACTTTGGGGGTTAACCCCAGAGAAAACTCTCCAGAAATCACGAATGGAGGCTACGTATTTAGCACCCGGCATTACACGTTCGTAAGAATGTGCCACCAAGGGAGGATTAATCTTGATATCTATGCCACGTTTGGTAAATTCTTCTTCCAATATTGGTTTTACTACCTTTTGACATGTTCCGGGTGGCACAGTGGTTTCTACCAGAACCATGCAGTGAGGTTGGATATATTGCCCCAAAGTTCGAATCCCTTCACGAAATGCAGTGATATCGCAATATCCTTTTTCTGCTTCGCCGAAGGCAGGTTTTGTGGCGTCTAATTGAATATCTACCACCACTACATCTACTAAACTATACACACTATCATCGCAAGTAGCGCGGAAATTCTTCTTTTCCACCACGGTACGATGAAAAATCTGGGGAACTTCTGCATCTGAAGAGCTAACTGGCGGAACTCCAGAATTAATCATGGGGACTTTCCAATAGGAACGCTTAGAAGCTCTTTGGTGTCCATGAACATAATAAATAGGCTTGCCGTCTTTATCTGTAGCATCTGCCACAACGGAAGCCATAACGCAACCAACAAAACCCAAGCCCTGTACGGCAACAATTTTTCTGCCCATGGCGCGTTGTTCTTCAGTAATCTTTTTCAGGAGCAATTTTTCCTGCACTGCTTCCGCTTCTGTAGGTAGCGGATATTCCTTGCCATCGGGAGCTATTGATACTTTTAACATATTCCCAGATTCTCCTTTGCATATCTTTTGCTTTGGGCTATAAGCTTTTAGCAGGGCTATAGCTGTCAAGATATATTTTGCCGTTTACCTACTATTTTATGCAGAAAACTTAGCTGTTTTAACTGATTTCACGATTTTGCTTGACTTTTTTCCAGCACTGTTTATTATTATGTAAAGAGCAAGAAAACAATTTCCAAGGAGGAAATAATGGCAGTATTCTCAGTGAATGAAGTAATTGAAATGGCAGTACAAATCGAAAAAAATGGTTATGCTTTCTACCACGAGGCGAGTAAGCGTAAGGATTTGGATGCCAATGCTATCGAGTTTATCCAGTTTCTTAGAGATCAGGAATTGAACCATGAAAAAACTTTCCTGAACCTGCGGGATGATTTGGACATGAGCATTTTAGAGTTGTCTACAGATTGGGATCTTGTGGCAGAATACCTTAAAACCTTGGTGGAAGGAAGAATATTCAACAGCGAAAATTCTGCTATCCAGATGGCATCCAGTGCCAAGGATATTTATGGGATTGTGGATAATGCGATTATCTTCGAAAAAGACACCCTGCTATATTTTCACGCTATAGCCGATAACATTACAAATCCCAAAACGAAGCAGGTTTTGCGCAGAATAATAAACGAGGAAGTTTCTCACGTTCTAAAGCTGAATGATTTCAGAAAGCGTTTAGGCTAAAGCGGCTTCTTGTAAGTGAAATCACGAAAAAATCATAAACACGGCAGCATCAAATGGATAAGCCTTATCTCTTTGGTGCTGCTTATTGTTGTGGTTCTAATCTTTAACCCCATATCCATAAGGGTTATGACAATTGGAGTGGCGGTTTATTACGGGATAAATCCAGCTATTTTTTACCGCTTAATCCGTGCTGAAAGTTCGTTTCGCAGCTTTGCCATATCCCCTGCTGAGGCTATAGGATTGGGTCAGATTAGGGAATCTACCGCCTATTATATGCACAAGGATCATAAACGCGGATTACTGTTTGTTCCGGTGTATAATTTAAGGCTATCAGCCAAGTATATTATCTATCTTAGGGGAAGATTCAATAACAATTGGAGCCTTACTTTAGCTGCTTACAATTGGGGTGAAACCAATGTTTCTGCTCGTATTGGCAAGATGCGGATTAATCCCGATACAGATTATAGATACAGGTTTCAAAACATTCCCGAAACCTATAAATACATAGAGAAAATTCTCCCCTCAAAAAAATAAGGCTTGACGAGAATCCCCCCTCTAAATTCATTAAAGCAGAAATCATTTCAGGAGTTACTTATGCTGCGTAACCAAAGCGGAATCTCGGTATATACTGTGCTCAGTATAATCCTTTTCGTTGCCTTGGTCTTCATCTTGGCAGTGCCAAATTTCTATAATCTGGATAAAGAAAAGAATGTGGAAGATTGCATCAATAACATGAAGCAAATCTGGGTGGCAACCACGGACTACATGCGGGATACAAATGCCGATTTTAGTGGCGATATCTCCCTGCTAACCAAAACACCCAAGGTTAACGATCCTAAAAACAAGTATCTGCAAAACTCGCTATACTGCCCAGAAACCAGCCGGCAGAAAACCGAGTACATCGTTTATGGCAAGTATGTTGCAGAGCAGATTGGCACAGAGGTAAAACACAATTATGGTGTAATTATCTTCTGTCCAAACCTTGCTAAATTCCCCAAACACATTCTGCCCAAAGCCTTCTATGAAAACATGGATCCTACTCAGCTTCAAAATTATATGATAGAAGACATGGATTATATAGACAAGGAAACTGGCTCGAATGGAGCACGCAAGGTGGAGCTGTTAAACAAATACGTAGAGATTTGGAAAACGGATACTAACGCATTCACCAAACGCAAAGAGAATAGCACAGCCCTTAGGGCAATTCTATTCCCGGATAAGTTTGGGGCAGTGGAAACACCGGCAGAATAAACCCAACAATTTTTTTAATAAAAGTGAAGTTCAAACAGCATCTGCATAATAGACGCTGTTTGAGCTTTTTTTTAGGGTAAAAAATAGAGCAAATAGGATAACGCAATGCAATACCAGGAATTTCTTGATCACATCTATCAAAAATACTCCGGCAATGTGAAGCTGGAATTAAACCGTATGATTGGCTTACTTGCCGATATGGGTAATCCCGAGCTTAGCTTAACCGGATTTCATATTGGCGGAACAAATGGTAAGGGTAGCGTAAGTGCCACTTTGGAAGCACTATGCCTCGAACATGGGCTTCACCCGGGTTTAAATACTTCTCCACATTTGATAAATTACACAGAACGCTTTCGCATAGATGGAAAAGAAGCTGCTTTCGAAACTGTGCTAAGCTACTTTCACCGCTTCGAAACATTATTCGAAAAATGGGATGCTTCTTTTTTTGAGATAACCACAGCCATTGCCTTTGCCATGTTTAGTGATGCAAAGGTGCAAACAGCGGTTATGGAAGTTGGTTTAGGAGGTAGGCTGGATGCAACTAATCTCTTTATTCCGGATATTGCCATTATCACCAATATCGGTTTGGATCATGTGAAAACCTTAGGCGGTACAAAGGAAATTATAGCCGGTGAAAAAGCCGGAATCATCAAAAATCAGGTTCCTGTGGTTTTGGGTGACATGGAAGAATCTCCCCGTGAAATAATTGAAGCAGTTGCCTTTGCCAAACAAGCCCCCGTGTACCGTTATGGCAGAGATTGGCAAGCCAGTATATCCAAGGATGATGTTTCGGGAATGAACTTCAACTATAGTTTCGGAGAGTATCATTATGATAATCTGTATGCAAACCTCATTGGAGAACATCAGGCAATAAATTTGGGCACGGCTTTAACTGCCTTTCTGCTATATGCAAAAAAACACAGCATAGTTCCCCGGGAATCTGCCATTCGCAAAGCCTTGCAAACAATTAACTGGCAGGGAAGAATGCAGGTGCTTTCTACTTCGCCAATACTTATTATTGATGGAGCTCACAATGTCCATGGCGTGCAAGCCTTAACAAAAACTCTGGATAAAATGTTTCCCAAACGGAAACTAAGGTTTCTGATCTCAATTTTGGGGGATAAGGATTACAGCGAAATGATAAGCCTGTTTTGCGAATCTGCCGAGGTTATATACATTGCCGCGAACAAATCCGATCGTGCTGCCACGGTGGAAGAACAGGTGGCAGCTATTAAAAAGCACGAGGTTCCCTTCAAAACTGCTGATTCGGTAGCTGAAGCATTGCAGCTTGCCCTTTCCGAATGCAATTCCGGGGATGTGCTGGTGGCAGGTGGTTCACTTTATACCGTTGGGGAAGTGATTCAGGCTTTCAAAACTAATGCATAAAGAACTGGAAAACTATTTGGCACATTTGTATCCGGTGTTTTCACAAGCCGGAATTCAGGTGCAAGAGCAAAAAGAGCTTCTCTATGGAGTGCAGCTAAGGCTATCTAAGAACATGTACAAATCTGTGCTAAATATCTATTATTCTGCCAAGAATGGTATCAGCTCCGTTACAGGCGGACAAAGCAATCCCCTAAAAAACCTGATTCAGGATTTGATAGACGGAACCACAAGTGAAGAGCAGCAAAGTGCCGGTTTTCATAGCTGGAATGCCTGGATAGGTGCAGATGAATGTGGCAAGGGCGATTACTTTGGGGCTCCGGTGGTTTGCGCATTTGCCTATCAGGAAAGCATGGCAACGGATTTTAAACAAATGGGTGTAAAAGACAGTAAGTTAATAAAGGATTACGAGATTTGCACAATTGCCAAAAAGCTTTATGCTAAATATCCCAAGCACATTGCTTGCATAGTGATAAAACCTGCCAAATACAACGATTTGATAGCAAGCTTCAAGCTTCAAAACCTAAATTTGAACGATCTGCTTGCCTGGCTGCATAGCACAAACATCACAAACCTGCAAAAGAATAGCCCCAATAGTCAGGGAGTTCTGGTAGATCAATTCAGTCCGTCTCAAAAGGTGCGGCGAACTTTGCAGGAAAAGCATTTCCCCCTGCCTTGTATAGAACGCACAGGAGCAGAATCCGATCCTGCTGTGGCGGCTGCTTCGATTATTGGCAGATATCAATTCGTGGAAGCGTTTTCAGCAATGAGGCAATTTTACCAGATAGATTTTCCTAAAGGTGCTACATCTGCTGTTATTAAGAGTGCTACAGAATTCTGCCAAAAATATGGCTTCAAACGTTTGGGAGAGGTGGCTAAGCTGCATTTTAAAACCACAAGTCAGGTGCAAGCCAAATTGAACCATTAACCCTTTGTTATACTGGGTTGCCGAATCCGATTCCTTTTTCATTACCGTAATTACAGCCGCCTCGGCTGCTTACACACGAGGCGTGTGTTGTTACGCGTACGTAACCCCATCGTAATTACAGCCGCCCCGGCTGTTTACACACGAGGCGTGTGTAGTTACGAGTACGCAGCTCCTTCGTAATTACAGCCGCCTCGGCTGTTTACACACGAGGCGTGTGTAGTGATGAGTACACAACCCCATCGTAATTACAGCCGCCCCGGCTGTTTACACACGAGGCGTGTGTAGTTACGAGTACGTAGCTTCAAATTGGAAACTGAATAACTACGCTTTTTTGGTTTTTTTCTTCACCGGCAATACTTCCGGCAAGGTGACCAACACCAGTTCTTGCAGCCATTGTTCATCATCCCATCTTTCTTCCGAAACATAGAACCAGGGCTTGGAACCAGGATAGGGACAGCCCTCTTCAGCTTCACCCCAAAAAGCTCTGCCCGCTACAGTTGGCTTTATAAATAGCTGGTTATCGCAAACCATGCCAAACATCTTGTCAAATTGATAAATTCCGTATTCCCCAAACATCATTTTGACATGAATATCTTCCAAATCTGATAGCTGATCCAGAATATAATCCACTGTCTCTTTGGTGCTGCTCATGCTCATTTCCTTCGTTTTTTAAAGTTTTGTTAGGTTGCTAAGCCTATTGGCAATATCGGCTTCAAATTCTGTATCCGTAGCATCCGGGTTTCGCGTAAGTAGCCAAATGGAACAAGGTGCTTTGCCGCAATCTTTGCAGGTTTCAATCCCCTTTTCTGCTACGCAACTATATATGGGGCAGTGCTCTTTGCCGTAATAAACAGCCCAGGAAACTTTTCCACAAAGCTCGTTGCAACCATCACAATCAACCTTGTAAGCTTTACAATCCGCGGCACAGATAACTCCGCACACAGAAATATTTCCGGGTTTCACGCAGCACCCACACTTCTAAGATTTGCCCTCAATACCATCTTAGTGGCATTACGGAAAGATCGTTTCAGTATTTGATGCATAGCGTTTCTCCTTTGTTAAAAGCACATTTTGTTATCATATCACATCTGCAATATTGCTAAATTCCACCAGGCTAATCCGAATGAATTCTGTCAATTTAAAAAATTCACTTCTAATCCATGTATCCATTAATATTCTGGGGGTATATCTAACGAAATGCTGCTTGACAACTATTGAAAGCCGAATTGTTTTGCTCTCAAGCTGGTTTATAAGCTGATACACTGGAACAAAAATACGATAAAATAGTAGGTTGCTCTAAATGAAAAATCTGTTCTTAACCCTGATTGTGATGCTGTTTACTATCTGCCTGCTTTCGGCAGAAATGGTTTATAGCGATTCCCTTTTAATGGCTGCAAAAAATGGCGATAGCGCTGCCCAGAATAATTTGGGAATTGCCTATAGCGATGGAATTGGTGTGGAAATTGACAATTCTGAGGCTTTCAAATGGTTCAAAGCTTCGGCAGATCAAGGTAATCCTGAAGCTCTGTATAATCTGGGAATCATGTATTATGACGGTTTGGGAGCAGAGCTGGATATTGATGAAGCTCTGGCATGCTGGGAACTTTCTGCCCAACAAGGAAATACAAGTGCAATGAATGCTCTTGGGGATATGTATTTCGATGGCGTGGATGTGGCAGAAGATTATGAGCAAGCCATCTTCTGGTGGTTAGTTGCTGTAGAATTTGATGATTACGAAGCTATGGGTAAAATTGATGTTTTCTTAAGCGAAATAGGGGATTTTGATGGCTTGGGGATAGAAGAAAGAGTAAAACAGTGGATGGAGAAATTCACCCCATAGCCGCTACACAAACACAATATTGGTAGATTTTAAGTAGTTTACTTCTAACACTTTGCAGAATTGCTTCATCAAGTTACGGCGGATTTCCAGATCTTTTGGCAGAGCGGGATCCTGATGTGCTTCATTTATCTTGGTGCCCACCACGAATTCGATAATATCGCTATCTATCAATAGCTTCATTAATCTTTTCACGGCACTCTCTGATAGGGTATCCAGATTAACATCTTCCTCCATAGCGTGTAAGCAGCGTGATAGCGTGATTGTCCCTTCGGTAACAAGATCGAAACCCTGCATATTAGCGGAAGGAGGGATATCTGTATTGGCTTTTATTTCCTTCAGGTTCACGCTGATTGGTATATTCATTTCGCGGGAAATGATGGCAGCAGTAGTGCCTCCACAAACCACCTTTTTACCCTCGAACTGTTCGGCAATTTCTGCCAGAATGTGATCATGTTCTCTTTTGTAAGGGGGACCTGTTATTACTAAAGTTCGCCGGGGTTTGCGGAAATACAATGCAGCGCAAGTGATGTCATCTGCTGCTTTATTGCCATCGAACTCTCTGGATTTTAATGCAGTACGCTTAGCTATATCCCCAGCAGAGATTCTGTTATCAGCCTTTAAAATTGAAACAAGATAGCTTTCAACCCCTTTTTCCTGCCAACCCAAGGGTAAATGTGGCAAACCCATACCTGCTTGAGAAACGCCATCCGAATAGTAAACGATTCTGTCTTCAGGCTGCAATTGAATTTCAGAATAATACAAATGGCTCTTTTTGAATGACTTAATTGGTATTTCCTGCTTTGTGATGGTTACCACTTCACCATTTCTAAGAAAGATGTATGGGGGGTTGTCATGTTCAATGATTCGTAAGGAACCATCATTACCCGCATCGATAATTGTGAAGGTGCTATAGCCGATATGTCTGTAAGAACAAACTGGTAGAGTTTCAAGAATCACTTCTGCGGCACGCCGGATATCCATGTTTGAAGCAATAAATCCTGCTGCCATGGTTGTTGTAAGTGTGGCAAGCACACTTGCTTTGATGCCACTACCCAAGCCATCTGCGAGCACGCTTACAAAGCGATCTTTACTTTTGATACTGTAAAAGCTATCCCCGCAAGCTTGGTACCCCTGCTTACATATTTGGTAGTAATCTGCCTCCAGAAAATAATCTATCATGAGTCCGATTCCTTGGTAGAGAAACTTTGAACTATTGAAGAAAGCAGCACTTCGCTATCGGCAGCATTTTCTCCCAGTAGAAAAGCAATTTGTTGCACAGTGGTAAGGTTTTTGCGCATGACTTCTGTGGCTTTTTCGATAATCTGTTCACGCTGAATGACAGGTTCTGTTATGTCCTGCAATATTCCTCCAAGAACAAGGTGCTTCTGGATGCTGAATAGGGTTAAGCGAATAATTCTACTATTGAATCGTATATCCTGAACGCTTGCTTCCGTGCCATCTTCAAGTGCTTTGGCAAAGAGCTTGTAAAAAGGCACAATGCGCTCAAGATAAGCACCTTCGAGATCTGGATCTGCTTCAGAAACTATTGCAGCATCACCTCCAATAATCTGAATAAACATGGTGTTGGACTCTATGATTTTCAGGTTTTCATCCACAATCACCACCCCTGAAGGCATGGCTTTAAGTAGTGCTGCTGCCTTGTTTTGAGCAAGTTTTCTTAGGTAAGAAACGCACATTGCAGGTTCTGCCTTATCCTCAAGCAACGCAGCCGCAAAATCCTGACATGTGTAGTAACCGCATCCTCCGCAGTTCAATTCATCCTCACCCCTTTTCTTGCCAATTTTTTGTAAAGCGGCAGCAACATCCTTTCTACTGTGCGAGGATTTAGTTACCTCGCGGGAATGGAAGGTTTTGCGATTCTCAGATTCAATTTCTGTGCGTTCATTAGGTGCAGGCGGGGTTTCAGTTTGCACTTTAAATCGTTTACGTGCTAAGGAGCCTCTTTGGGTTACCCCGGGACCGTTTATGCATCCGCCGGTGCAAGCAAGCGCTTCGATGAACACCGGTTGAGAAAAACCGGCAGTACTAAGTTCAGTGAATGCCTCACAAATCTCCAGGATCCCCGAAAAGCTCATATACAAAGTTTCGGAGGGGGTGCTGTGAATTTTTATGCCCTCTATCATTCCACCATCAATTGGATACAATCCCCCTTCTTCAGCAGGATAGGGTATAAAGCAGCCATCATTTTGCAAAGAATTCCAATCTACTCCTTTTATATTGAACCACCGCCTTAGGTCTGCAAAAGTAAGAGCAATATCGAAGCTATTGTCCACCTCATTTTTCTTTGCAATGCAGGGTCCTATAAAAATTACCCCGCATTCTTCACCATAAAGCTCTTTTATCAACCTGCTGTGCGCTTGCAGTGGCGATTGCAAAGGAGTAATATTCGATACTAATTGAGGATAGTATTGCTCTATTAAGTGAACTACACTGGGGCAAGCGGAAGAGATTAGCAAAGGGTTGCTTCCGGAGTTTAGCAGCTTAGCGCAGGCAGATGATACCACCTGCGCACCCAGGGCAGTTTCAGAAACCCCGTAAAAACCAATACTTTTTATGGCGTTAATCAATTTACCGGCAGATAATCCGCTGAATTCTGTTCTGTAGGTTGGGGCAAGAGAAACAATTACTTGTTGCTTTGATTTAAGCAAATGCATTGCATCAGCCAAGTCGTCGCGAATTTTCTTAGCCCCCACAGGACATACTTCGGTGCAACGTCCACAAAGGATGCATGCTTCGGGGATTACCTGTGCACTGCCTTCCACCACGCGGATTGCTTTTACGGGACATTCACGCACGCACTTATAACAATCCTGGCATTTTGTTTTTTCGGTGTAGATGGGCTTATTCATATTTGTATCAGTTCTTTATCCAGTATATTAGGAATATCTTCACTATGCACTTCGTGATAGCGTGTTTCACCAATTATAATGTTTGGACCCCGAGAGCATTCGCCCAGACACAAAGAGCCCGTTACGTGAACGCTTTCGCAAAGACCCTTGGTGCGCAGATATTCTTCTATTACAAGCAGGTTTTCTCTGTTTTCGCGAGCGAAACATGAACTGCCCATGCAGATTAATATCTTTTTCATGGCTCTCTCTTTGCTGATTCTTTGGCAATAAGTTCTTTCACCTGGGATAATTCTGCATGGTGAATTATTCTATCCCCAATTGTTACACAGGGACCTTTATCGCATTGCTCACTGCAGAATGTTGCGGCAATATCAAATCGGTTACCCCAGGCATTTGCTTCTACTAACTGTAGTGTTTTTGCCAGGATATCCTGCGAACCTCTTAAGTAACAGGATGTGCCAACACACACACGAACCTTGCACCTATCCTCTTTTCCTGAACCAGAAAACGAGATAGAATCATCATCAATTCTCTTGCGATGCTGATAGGCAGTGTGTAGCAATTCGTGGGCTTTGTGGCTGTTTGGTTTTTCTAAAAGAACGCTATAGAGTTCATTGATAAAGGGATTATCCTGAGCACGGTGCATGGGCATCACTTTATCTGCATGATACAGAGAAAGAGTCCTTTGCTTTCTTTGAACGGTATCTGTTACTATGGGCTGTCCTGCTCCACCGGTGCAACCGCCAGGGCAAGCCATTACTTCCACAATATCATATTCTACTTCCCCTGCAAGGATTTTGTCACACAGGGTGGCCGCGTTTTTTAAACCATGCACCACAGCCATTTTCAAGTTACCATCAGCCAAAGTTGTTTCACGCAGACCTGCGTTTCCACGTACTTCCTGAAGCACAATGTTTTCCGGAACGGGGATTCCGAATTTGTCTGCTGCATAACGAAGCACAGCTTCACTTACTCCACCACTGTTACCGAAAATAACGCCAGCACCTGTAGCAAATCCCATTGGTAAATCCATAGATTCCGGTTCCAGATTATTTATGTTTATTCCTGCTTCCCTTATCATTCTACCCAATTCCTGAGTTGTTAACACAACATCCACATCCGGTATGCCGTTTGTGGAGAATTCTGGACGCTTGCATTCGAATTTTTTAGCGGTGCATGGCATGATGGAGACCACCACAAGGTCTTTCTTTTCTACCTTAAGCTGTTCGGGCAAACGTTCTTTTGCAATGGCACCAAACATCTGCTGCGGAGAACGGCAACTGGACAGAT
>JAQVMI010000317.1 GCA_028703735.1 Candidatus Cloacimonadota bacterium
TTACACAATCCGCATAGTGGTGGATTCTGCTCCTGCAGATTGGTATTTCAATTTCTGTGATGAGGATGGCAATTGCTATCCTGGCGACGTGGAACTTCCTTTCAGCCTGGGTGCAAACGAATCCACCGCCTTCCATGTGAATCTGTGGGTTGGTTCTCCCGGTGTAGCATATTACCGTTTTGTAGTAAGCTCTCCCAATTTGGGTGTTTACAATATTCCCTTCCGCTACTTGGTAGAAGGAGTGGCAAATCAGGATGAGTCCCTTATAGCCAATCCGCTTGTTTTAGGTGCTATGTTCCCCAATCCGGTGAAACAGCAAGCTGAATTTGCCCTGGTTAATAACAAAAACGCCGGCAAGGCAGAGATAGAGGTGTTCAATTTACGCGGTCAGAAAGTGCAGAGCATAGATGTTCAAACCCTTAGCCAGGGAAGCAACCGCATTGTATTTAATCCTGTGGCAGATTTACCTAATGGCGTGTATTTGTATAAAGTAAAGGGAACCAACTCCGCTCCTCGCAGATTTATCCTGCTGAAGTAGATAAGAATACTATTTATCCGGTTTCCAGTATGAGACAGCATATACGTATTTGCAAACGCCTTCTGTGCATACAGCCGAGGCGGCTATAATTACAGATAAGCAATGTTTCTATAGGCAGACAGTTTAGGGTGGAACAATGCTTCCACCCTTTTATTGTGCAGATAAAAATGAGTTTTCGCTGTACTGCTCTTCAGGATTCCTTGCGGTAAAAGAAGTATATTATCCAAAATCCTAACATCGCAACGGCAAATATGCCCGTGATCAAATATACTATCGATTTGTGAACGCTGCCTATTATCGGTAGATTGTAGTGATCCGGTTTCCATCGCTGGGATGGCACACCTTCGGATACTTCTTCGGTGGGTGTGTTTGTAAAACTGGATTGAAAGGATTTGAAGGCAATGGTTGTGGAAGGTTTATCCAAAGCATCAAAAGTATAATCCACAAGCTTATACACGCTAAATAGCATAAGGGTTATCACCATTAACCAGAACAATATCTTAAGATCATGACGCATTCACTTACCCCTATAGCTACAGCATTATCAATAATATCTAAACCAAATATAAAGGGTGGAGAGGAGCATGGCATTCAGGGTAAAAAGCGCACCCACCTTGGTAAAATCCTTGAAAGAGATGGGAAATCCATTGCGATTGGCTATTCCCACAGCCACGATATTTGCCGAAGCACCAATAAGGGTTCCGTTTCCTCCCAGGCAAGTACCCAAAGACAAAGACCACCAGAGGGGGTGCATTTTGGATGGATCGCCAATATAGGTTCCCAGCTCTTCCAGCATAGGTATCATAGCTGCCACAAAGGGTACATTATCTATTATAGCAGAAAATATGCCAGAAAGCCACAGAATAACCATAGCAGTGGCTTTTGGTTCGCCATGCGTAATCTTTATAACGCTTTGAGCAATAATGCCAATAAATCCGGTTTCCACCAGGGATTCCACAATCATGAACAAGCCAATAAAGAAGAAAATGGTTATCCAGTCTATATCCTGGGTTAACACCTTCTCCACTTTTCTCCGGCTACCCACTACAACAAGGGCTAATCCTGCGGTCATGGCAATTGTGGCAGTTTCCATTTTCAGCACCTCTTGCAAACTGAAGGCTGCCAACATCAAACCAAGCACCATAAGGGAAAAATAGAGCAGTTTCTTGTTTTTGATAAGGTTATTTTCGTTATAATCCATCAATATTGCACGCCGTTCGTTGCTAACAACCATGCTGTTCCGGTATAACAGCCAGATCATTCCAATGCTGGTAAAAGTTATAACTAACACAGGCGGGGTTAAATTTACGATAAAATCCAGAAAACTATAATCTGTGGCACTGCCTATCAGGATATTGGGAGGATCACCAATCATGGTAGCGGCACCACCAAGATTAGAGGCAATAACCATGGTGATAATAAAGGGGATAGGGGATATTTTTAGCTCACCGGCTATCAAAAGCACAATCGGAATAAGGATCATAATAGTAGTAACGCTACCCAGAAAAGCAGAAACCACAGCAGTTGCCAAAAACATAAACATCATAATTCTAATAGGTTTACCCTTGGCAAGCTTTGCGGTTTTGATCGCAATGAACATGAATAGTCCTGTTTCCCTTAGCACCGAGATTACCATCATCATTCCGATAAGGAAAAATATCACATTCCAATCAATAGCTACAAAGGCTTTATGCTGCTCCAAAACCCCAAACAAAACCACCACAAAGCCACCAATCATGGCAGCTAACATCTTATTTAACCATTCGGTAATTATTAACAGATATGTAGCAGCAAATACAGCTAAGGCAATTAACATTAAAACCATAGTTTATGCTGTTATCACCTTTCGCAAAATATCCATAGCTGTTACCACACCCACAAGAGCACCATCTTTTACCACAGACATATAGCGTTTGTGATGGCTTATCATCTCGAAAACAGCCTCAATTACAGAGGCTTCAGGACGCAAGAATACTCCATCTGTAACCATAATATCGCTCACTTTAATTACGTCCTGTTTATCGAACAGCTTTTCCAGTGGTTCAAAGGATGTTAAAAAATTGAGGTTATCTAACATCATTAAATACTCTGGAATTCCCACCTTCAATACATCCAGGATATTCACTTCACCCAAATACTTATTCCCTTCTCCCACCACAGGTAATCCGGCTACCTGGTGCAAACTCATCAAAATGTTAAGTTCTTTCAAGGTGGATGTGGGGTTTATCGAAACAGGATTCTGGATCATTACATCTGCAATGCACACATCTTTTTTTATGGCGATGTTCATTTTTTTTAGCAGATGAATTACTCCATGTCCATCTGTGGTAGAGGAAAGAGCGGACATTGCCGGAGCATCCTTGGAAAGCTTAAGCAGAGCTGCCACAATGTTCAGATAGATATTAGAGCTGGATTTATCGGTGATTATCAGCACTACCCAGGAGACGGTTATTCCATCAAAAACCAAAGGATTCTGCAAAAACGTCATGGCAACCACGGTATCCTGAAATCCCTCCATACGGATATGAGGAATAGCAATGCCGGTAGAATATGCTGTGGTAGATTCTTCATCGCGACGGAGGATTAGATCTAATAATCCCTTACCGCTGATAGGCAAATGATGATGGGCACAAATTCTATCTACAAGGTGCTCATAAACTTGGTGTTTGCTTAAAATCCTGTGTTCATGGCATATATCCAGGGCATCCAGAAAACTTGCTAATTGCATGTGTCACCTCACATTATCCATATTATGGCTAAGAATAATAGCTTGTCTATTTGGTCAACCTTTATTATTGACCTTGGTTCTTCAAATTTTAATATTGAAAAAATGGCAAGCAACACCTTGCCGGTTACTACGCTGTAAAATATGCTGTTTTATATATATCTAAACGGATATACAACAATATCTTAGCTTCTCTATCCCGA
>JAQVMI010000014.1 GCA_028703735.1 Candidatus Cloacimonadota bacterium
TAGTGGTTTAGTCAAGGAAAATATTTGCAACAGCGAAAATTGCTTCTGATAGTCGCATTGTTGTTCTTACTTGGAAACGGTGCATATATTGGCATTGTTGGTCTTTTAAGCTTGTTGCTTTCTACTACAGATAGATTTTTTAATAACATAGTGTTATATCCAAACCGTTTTCACGATCTTTATTCAAGCGAATCGTGAAAAACATAGCTTTTGTCATATTTGATCTGATATTTTGTTAACAGTGATTCATATTCGCTTAAGAAGGACTTATTGCTATGATGCTCCTCCTGGTGCACTATGTAATCCCGCACCTTTTCCAAACCACTTTGGGCTACTGAAAATGCTCCGAAACCATCCTGCCATTTAAACTTACCTAAGCCCCAGCCCTTTTCATTGATGAACCTGCTGGTATTTGCCTTGAACTTTTGCGCAAATTCAGACACAGAGAGGGTTGGGTGCAAGCCTACCAACAGATGAATATGATCCTCCATACCCCCAATGCACTGTAAAAAAGCAATTC
The DNA here is from genome assembly GCA_028703735.1 of Candidatus Cloacimonadota bacterium. Taxonomy (GTDB): domain Bacteria; phylum Cloacimonadota; class Cloacimonadia; order Cloacimonadales; family Cloacimonadaceae; genus Cloacimonas. The sequence goes on from JAQVMI010000014.1 coordinate 521, forward strand.
AAATCTCTTACTATGCCAGCAGAATAATCATACAGCTCCTTTTGAACATCACCATGCAAGATGTGTAATCTGGACTGGGTGGCAAATACATAGTGAATGTAGATTTGGGTATAGGTATTAGCCATCATATTCTCCTTTGGGAAGTTATGTAATATGAGATTCCTTGGGTTCCCTTGGTTCGCATTGGGTTCTCATAGGGTCAATGTATCAGATACAAACGATTCGTCAATCAGTTTGTGTTAGTCCCATCGGGACGATATTTTAGATAGCACTACAGTACAACAATACCTTCAGAGTCCCTTCGGGACGATATTTTAGATAGCAATTCCCTCCCCCCTAAAACCTTATGAAGGTATATCTAAAATATCGTCCCGAAGGGACTCGACACTACTATTGAACAGATTCATTGCTATCTAAAATGCCGTCCCGATGGGACTCTAATGCATGTCTGGTACCTAAAATGCCGTCCTGGTGGAACTGAATAAGATTTGTAATGCATTCGTATGTTACCCCAGTTAATCCAAACACCATTATTACTACGAAAAGAGCAGATTTATTCTTCTCCAAGATCAAGAACGGATTCATCCATCATTTTCCATTCATCAAACCAATCAATCCCCTGTTTTTTAAGAAAATCTATAAATTTACCATTGCCAAGAGGCATTGTGGCTGCGTGATAGTGCAAGCCAAACAACCTTTGGATAGGTGAAATCCAGCCGCGTTGTTTTATGCGTTCTATCAGTTCATCGGCATATTCTTTGCCTTTAACAGCCTGGCAAATATCATGGAACACTTGGATGTTATTATCGTTCAGTTCTATGTGTTTATCGTTCTCACGCTCTGTGTATCTGGCATAAAGCTGCTCCGGATTATAGCTTTGATACTTTTCCTCGTGCACCATAACCTCAGGAGTGAATTTTTTCCGGATGCCGGGAGTGGAAGCAGGATAACCAATAACTACAAGTACAACCGGAATAACCAGCTTGGGCAGATCAAACATCTGCACACAGGTCTCAAAATGCTCCATAATCGTGCCTATGTAGCAAGAACCAAGTCCCATGGCATCTGCTGCTGTGCAAACGTTCTGTGCTACGATAAGCGTATCCTGAAATGAGATCCAGAAATGGCGGAAAGCGTGCCCTGCTGTGTAAGGAACTTCACCATAATCCGCTAAAATCTGGTTGCGATGCAAATCCAAACAAAAAAGCAGATTAACAGGTGCTTTACCGATAAAAGGCTGCCAACAAAGTTCACCCAATTTTTTACGGACTTTCCTATTCGTTATCTTAATAATTGAGACAGGCTGGTTGTTGCCTCCAGACGGGGCATTACAGGCAGTTTGCATTAAAAGCTCAATTTTCTCCGGCTCTATTTCCTGATCGCTAAAATTACGCAGGCTGGCACGTTCATTCAGTAGCCTCAAGGTTTCGTTGGGGAACATATTATCTCCTTATTGTTTGATGTTTCCTTGTAATTGTAGGGTGCGCTTGGCGTCAAACAAAATTATCTAAGCTTGCTTGAATAATCTGATTTTTGGGAGATTCTAAGAAAAGCAGTCCAGTAGTAAGATGTTATAGCCAACTAACTAATTATCTCATGTTTTTTGGTAATAAGCTGTTAGTGAGGTTAGACAGCAACAAAAAGCCAAAAAGAAATGTATTGACAGATTATGACTTACAAAAAAGACTTAATTTTAACACTTTACGTATAGATTGGACGGTTCATTACTCATACTTGTAATACGTTTTTCTATCCAGAATGTCGGCTATTGAGAGGAATGATGAAAGTTTTTCGTAACACAGCAGCTTTAGCAGCGAACACTTTGTTTGCCTGCTTAATTCTCTGGATCATCCTGCCAGGACATCTGAGAGCACAAACATTACCACAGGTTTACTTCATTACTGAGTTTAACACCAGTCAAAGTACCCCATATTACAGTGAGGGCTACCAGTACTACTACGGACATACTGCTGATAACCCTTTGGTAGCCAATACAGTGCGTAGTGTAATAACGTATCACAGCGAGGGAGGTACTACAACCATTGATACAACATATGCTTTTTCCGGCAGTTTTGAACAGCACGATGGTTACTTTATTTGTAGAAGCCCGGGTGGATTACCTCATGGTGGTTTGATAACATACCGCACAAGCAAGATTACCAATGATGGCTACTATTTGGAGGATGACTACTCCAATGACCTAAACAATGTAAACCCCTTTCACAGAACCTGGTACACTTACAATGATGACATGAAACTGGTAAGAACTATACATAAAACGTACAGCTCTTGGCATAAATATGAATGCGAAATTGATAGCTTGGGAAGGCGTTTGCAGGTAGTTGAGTACTCTTCGGTTGATTCTTTAAACTGGACTCCGATTTATCGCACTCGCTACTTATACAACGGTAATCCCACAAGTATTACCGTAGATTTTGAGAAGTTCCTATGCTATCCTCCGTCTCGTTACAATCTCAACCCAGAAGGGATGCCTTTATATATCAATAATGACTGGGAAATTGAGAGCTATGGGATAAGCGGATGGTACAACGATGAATGGACTACCGAAAGTATTAGTAACTTCATCTTAAATGAAACAACTACAGGGTATTATATGTACTTCTTTATGAGCTACTTGGCTTGGGATCTAAACGGATTGCCGATAAATTTGGGCTCTCCTAATGGATATGACAATCCGGGATATAGATTGGTTTATTCGCATACCAGTCAAGTGGAGGTGGATGATGATCTTGTGCCGGAAACAGCCCCTCTTTCCAGTTTGTATGATGCCTATCCTAATCCCTTCCGCAAGGGTGAATCTGTCTGCATTAAAACTGAGATTGAAGAGCAGGAAACAGGAACCCTCTCGCTCTTTAACCTGCGGGGACAATGCATTGCGAGCCATACTCTTGATGGGGGAACACAACAAACCACCTTCAGCAGCAAGGGACTTCCCTCCGGTATCTATCTCTATCAATTGCGGACAAATAACTTCACCGAAACGAAAAAGCTGGTTCTACTAAAATAGGATAAGCTGCCCTTAGAATCGCACAATGCTAAGGTTCACGATAGCTTCTGATTCCATTTGAGCAGGAGTCATTCAGCCACACCCCGCTTTTCAACTTGCCTATATCATCGCTGGCTGAAGGACTCATTGCGTGGAGTGGATTGGTGCATGCAATGAGGACTGGTATAACATTGCCCACTTATTCTCCTTTACTGTAAAGAAGGCAGGGTAACTTGATTCAGATTATTGAACAGTCTCTTAGGCAGCAACAAAAAGCCAAAAAGAAATGTATTGACAGATTATGACTTACAAGAAAGACTTAATTTTAGCACTTTACGTATAGATTGGACGGTTCATTACTCATACTTGTAATCACGTTTTTCTATCCAGAATGTCGGCTATTTAGAGGAATGATGAAAGTTTTTCGTAACACAGCAGCTTTAGCAACGAACACTTTATTTGCCTGCTTAATTCTCTGGATCATCCTGCCAGGACAATTAGAATCTTTTTAAGCAAGGTCATACTACAGTGTCATATTCGCTGATTTTGCAATAACAAGGTCTTTCATCTCACGCTTGTACAGGATTATCTTATAGAGAATAGAGGAATCAGCAGTGGAAACAATCTGGGCTGCCAGAATTCCGGCATTTTTAGCTCCATTCAGCGCAACAGTTGCCACAGGAACTCCCGCCGGCATTTGTAAGATCGAAAGCACGGAGTCCCAGCCGTCAATAGAATTGCTTGATTTCACCGGTACACCAATCACAGGCAGGGGTGTAATGGCGGCAATCATTCCGGGCAAATGAGCGGCACCACCTGCACCGGCAATAATTACCTTGATACCCCTTTTGTGAGCGTTTTGGGCAAATTCAAAGAGCTTTTCTGGAGTTCTATGCGCTGAAACTATGTCTATCTCGTATCCAATCTCGAGACGCTCGAGGATTTCTGCTGCGTGTTTCATAATCGCCAAATCCGAATCTGAACCCATTACAATGCTAACTAATTTCCCTTCCATGATTTTACCTTCAATACATTCTTAACTTGATCTGCTTTTGTTTTAGCACTTTCCAAGGTCGATGACAGCACTGTCACATGACCCATTTTACGATAAGGTTTAGTTATTTTTTTCCCATAAAGGTGAATTTTGACGCCTTCTATAGCCATGGATTCTATCAATCCTTCATACCAGACGTGACCATCATGCCCTGGGGAACCTACGATGTTTATCATTACAGATGGCAACAATATCTCTGTGCTTCCCAAGGGTAAACTCAGGATTGCCCTAAGATGCTGCTCAAACTGAGATGTCATATTGCTTTCAATAGTGTGATGCCCACTATTGTGGGGTCTGGGAGCCATTTCATTAACGATAACATTGCCCTCTGAGTCGATGAAAAACTCAATGGCAAGTAAACCCTCCATCTCAAGTACGTTAATGATATTAGTGGCGTAGTTAAGCACCTTCACGGATTGCTCTTCAGAGATGGAAGAAGGACATATCAGCCTATCCACAAGATTTACCTTTGGATCAAAGATCATTTCAACAGCAGGATAGGCTCTTACTTCACCCTGTTTATTCCTGGCTACGATTACGGATACTTCTTTATCTATAGGGATTTTACGCTCTACTATCGAATCACCTGATAAAAGCTTGGTAAGGTCGTTTTTATTGGTTATGATTGCAACACCTCTCCCATCATAACCACCTTTTCTGATTTTTTGCACAAAGGGGAAGTCTATCAAGCCTGCTTCAATCTTTTCAATGATATACTCAGGTGCATCAAATGAACTGAACTCCGCAGTGGGAATGCAGTTTCTTTTGAAAAAATCCTTTTGCAGACCTTTGTCCTGGATGATTTCTAATACATCGGGATCTGGAACCACCCTGCAGCCTTCTGTTTTGAGCTTTTTTAACGCATCTATATTTATACTTTCAATTTCATAGGTTAACACGTCTACCAGCTTTCCAAACTGATAAACCGACTCGTAATCGAGGTGGCTCCCTTTTACGTAATGTGATGCAATGCTCCGGGCGGGGCAGTGTTCTTCATTATCCAAAACATAGGTCAAGATATCCCATTTGCTCGCTTCCTGGATGAGCATTTTGCCCAGTTGACCACCGGCTATGATGCCAAGCTTCAAGCTTGAAGTCTTCAATTTGTCCATATCTTTCTTTTCTTAGTTACTTTAGTCGGTTGTGGGGTCTAATTGCATCTCATTATTCATACCAGATTTATAATGAAGATATTGGTTGTTACGTTGTTGGTGTCGAAAACTAGGAAGAGCCAAACAATTCAGAGATTCGCGCATTCGTAATCCGTTGTAGTGGCACCCCAGACTCATAATAAGTGCGTTTGTTTCAAGCAAATTTTGAAAGACGTGCCTGTCAAGGCATTTTTCTCATCTTTATCACATATCCCATGAAACTATTTAAAAAATATCAAAGAACTTGACAACTAAAGGGGTTCTACTTGCTTTGCTCAAAAGTTTGCAGAGGTTAAAATGAAACAGATTATTATTGCTATTGCTTTTCTTATGCTTTTGTTACCCTTAGTTGCATCCGGCTTGGAGGATTGCGTTAATGATATGCTGGCTTTGGGGCAGTATACAACCATCGATGGGAACAAAGTGTTTATGTCTTCCACTTATTGGAGCGATAAGGTGTACGAAGAAACAGGTGCTTATAATTTTATAACTTTTTCAGCTTATTATTTCCTGGCAGTTCATCATGAATGGGATACAATGTCATCCTCGAGCATTGTTAGCAACATGGAAAGTGCAGATTGCATTGCGTGTCCTTGGTCAAATGGCTATGGAGCTGCTTTGCTGACAATTAAGTTAAGCGATATATATAACAATTTTGGCAGCGGTTCCTATGATGAATTGGGTGAAGAGGGTCTTGTTGATGCCATAAACACTTTTATACATCGAAACGGTGATAGATCAGCTTTGCAATACGAAGAGGAGTATTACGAAGAGTAGCATTTTTTTATTGCAAGAAACGAACTTTGAACCCCTACGGTTTTTGCCACTTACGATGAAAAAGTTCGTAGCGGAGAATTCCAGTTTTCCATAATAGAGACACTACGTTAGTGCGTCTTTCATTTGAAAGCTGAGGATTAATTTACAAAGAGTAAAAGAGAAAAGAGAGATGTTCTTGCAAGGAACTGGCATTATTAGCAACTGCGGAATCCGGCTTTCTACTATGTTTGCAATGGTCAAAAAAATCTGTGTAATTAGTGTAATTCGTGGAAAATAAAAAGCTGAGGATTAATTTACAAAGAGTAAAAGAGAAAAGAGAAAAAAGAGAGATAGTTTTCAGGGGACAAGCATAGTTAGCAACTGAGGAATCCAGCATACTACTATGTTTGCAGTGGTCAAACAAATCTGTGTAATTAGTGTAATTCGTGGAAAAGAAAAAGCAGAGGATTGATTTACAAAGAGTAAAAGAAAAAAGAGAGATAGTTTTCAGGGGACAAGCATAGTTAGCAACTGAGGAATCCGGCGTTCTACTATGTTTGCAATGGTCAAAAAAAATCTGTTTAATTAGTGTAATTCGTGGAAAAGAGAAAGCAGAGGATTGATTTACAAAGAGTAAAAGAGAAAAAAGAGAGATAGTTTTTCAGGGGACAAGCATCGTTAGCAACTGAGGAATCCGGCATTCTACTACGTTTGCAGTGGTCAAAAAAATCTGTGAAATTAGTGTAATTCGTGGAAAAGAAAAAACAGAGAAAAGTCTAACAACAGATGTAGCTGTGAGGGCTATTATATGGATAATCAGGCTTTTAGCAGAAGCACTTGCGCCATCTGTGTTTTTTAATCTGTGGCATCTGTGGGAAACATAACATTTGGGAATAACCACCCCGTTACACGCATCAATTACGGAATCAATAAGGAATCAATAAGGACTTCATCCTTAATAATTCCTTATTGATTCCTTGATTCAAGCAAGAGCATCCCGATTTTGAAGGGTAATCCCAGAAAGTGAGGCAAATTTCTCTTGACTCCATAGCAGTAGGCAATACACATGAAAATATATGAAGAAGATAATTCACATAGATATGGATGCCTATTTTGCAGCAATAGAAATCCGCGAAGATCCCTCCCTAAAAGGGAAGTGCGTAATTGTGGGAGGTCCGCCCAATAGCCGGGGAGTGGTTTCCACCTGTTCCTACGAAGCGCGAAAATATGGTATTCATAGTGGGATGAGCAGTTATCAAGCTTGGAATTTGTGTCCCCAGGCGGTATTTGTGCATTCGCATTTCAAATTATACAAAGAGATATCTCAACAAGTGCGAGAGATATTTTACCAATGGACAGATCTTGTAGAGCCAATGAGTTTGGACGAAGCATATCTGGATGTTACCCAGAACAAACAAGGCGAGCTATCCGCAGAAGCTATCGCCAGGGCTATAAAGCAGGAAATTTTTGACACCACAAAATTAACCTGCTCTGCCGGAGTATCTTATAACAAGTTTTTAGCCAAAATTGGCAGCGAGCTGAATAAACCCGATGGTTTAACCCTTATCCCTCCCGAAAAAGCCGCGGAGATTCTATTCAAACTTCCCATCGCAAAGTTTCATGGTATTGGTAAGGTTACCGCCGCAAGAATGCTAAAGCTGGGCATAAAGAATGGGGAAGACCTGTATAGGTATGAACTTAGGGACATGCTGAAGCTATTCGGGAAAGCCGGTTTCTTTTATTATCATGTGGTAAGAGGTATAGATAACCGCGAAATTATCACCGAGTTTGAGCCCAAATCCATTAGTTGCGAAAGTACTTTTGATACCGATATCGACAGCATGGACGAGCTTTTTGCAGTGCTGCGCAAGCTTTCAGAAAGGTTGGCTTCGCGTATGGCACAAAAATCCATCAGCGGACAGAACGTGGTTTTGAAGCTTAAATACGATAATTTTGAGTATATTACCCGAAGCTGTAGTACCCGTGGTTCTGTGTGTGATCCCGAAACCCTTTACAAATATGGTGAGCAGTTGCTGGTGGCAAATTGGGAAAGCAGCCGCAAAGTTCGCCTTTTGGGTTTGGGAGTTGGAAAGCTGGATAATGCAGGAGATTGCGAACAGCTAAGTATTCCGCTTTAAGAACCCCAAGCCACCTTTTTGCACAATATTGCTAAATACTATCAATCCCAATCCCGCAAATGTGGCAGGATGGATGCTTTCACCCAGAACCTTTGCAATGAAAATAAGGGATAAAAAGGGGGTGATAAATACCAGATTAGAGATTTTTGCCGTATTATCAGAATATTCCAAAGCCTTGTACCATAAAAGAAAGGTTAAGCCCATTTCGAAAATGCCAACATAAATACCGCCCAAAACTCCCCGGAATATATCTGCCTGTGGAACAAAGAGGCTAATCTTGCCAAAAGTGACAAAACAGGCTATCAAGGCAAAGCCCACCAAGAAATTATAGAACAATTTCTGAAGTGCGGGACGGCTATCCTTTAAGCTAATAATCCAATACAATGCCCAAACAACCGAAGTGAAAACTGCCAGAAAAGAGGCAATGGGATCATCGAACTGCAAAGAATCCAGCCTCCCTTTTGTAGAGATTATCAAAACCCCAAAAAAACTGAGGAGTAAGGCTGCCAAATCCATTAGGCGAAATCTTTCTTTTAACAGCCAAATGCTAAAAAGTGCCAATACAATAGCCCAAGTGTAGTTCAAAGCCTGTGCTTCCTGTGCACGCAAGCGCGAATATGCCTCGAAAAGCACCAGATAATAAACGAAAGGATTCAGCATTCCTGCGGGTAGGGATTTTACTATGTTTCGCCCCAAAGATGGTAATAGCCGGGAATATGGCTGTTTTTTTTTGCTACCGGAGAATAGATTGGCAACAGCCAAAAGCAGCAAGGCTGTTAACGAGGCAAAAAATAGCAAGCCCACCGGACTTAACTGCTGTAAGCTAAGTTTAAACGCAGTGCTGATGGTAGACCAGGCAAGAATCGCCAGCATTGCATACAGATAAGCTATTTGTTGATGTTGTAGTTTCATTTCTGTCGTGGGCTAAAAAACATCACCCTGTCCGGATCATTTGGGATCAGAACAGGGTGACACAAAGCAATTTGGTTTCCGGATTGCCGGATTTGCCTTTTAAAACCATTAGGGCATAGTTTTATATATTGCTGCGTATTTACTTTCGAGGGATTTGTTATTGGTTTTCTGAGCAGCAAAGATAATGTATTGAACGGGGAATTTGTTAGCTTTATCCCAATTGTGCCATTTCTCTGCATAGAAAATCAGATCACGATAATCTTCTTTTTCCTGCAGGATAAGCAGGATATCTTCGAAATCCTTCACATCTGTTCTGCGGTCTATAAGCTGCTTTAAATAAACTAATGCCTGAGTTTTATCGTTCATTTTTAAGGAAATTGAATAGGCATTATCCACCAGATCGACATTCGTAGGATCAAGCTCCATAGCCATTTGAGTAGCAGCCATAGCTTTGGTGAATTCTCCCAATTCGAAATAGCAGGCAGAAATATTCACGATGTTGGTTACATCACGGGGAATCTGTGGACGGGCTCTTTCGAAGTATTTAACAGCCTCGGTGTAATTCTCTTTGTTGTAATAGAATGCACCAAGTTCTAAGAGGGCTTCCAGCTTGTCAGGATTATCCTTGATAAGTGTAAGCAGAATTTGCTCTGCTTTTGCATCATTCTTCAGCTCTTTCAGGTAAATCTCTTTAAGCTGAATCAAAGGTTCTGTGCGTGAAGGCTCTAACTTGCTGGTAAGCTCGAAAAGCTCCATGGCTTTGGCAGTATTCCCGTTTTTCAGCTCTATTGTAGCCACTTCGTATATACGAACCCAACTGCTTTCCTTGCGTTTCTTCATGTCCCGCAGATCAATCTTTTCTTGGTCGGTAATCTCCGGATAGCTTTCTGTGATGGCGATTGCCTTGGTGTAATACTCGAATGCCAAATTGCTGAATTCCACCTTTCTTTCTACAAAGAGCTCGCCTTTACGCAAATTTATATCTGCCAAACGGCGAAGCGCAACAGCATGTTCTGGATTATCGGTAAGAACCTTGGTGTAATACTTTTCTGCTTGTTCCACATTTTGTTGAGCATAATAAACATTGGCGGTCTTAAAATCCACATTCCCCTGAGGACTAAGTTTCTGGCGCGCTGTAGAGCATGCCGAGATAAGCAACAATAGTGCTATAGTAAAGAATATCAGCTTTTTCATGCAGTTTTCTCCTGTTCAATATACATTTATTCACACAATATTATGCCTTGCATATAAGTCAAGATTTTTTCGTGATTTGCCGAAAATATCTGATGAGAGACTGTTTTAAAATCTCAATCTATGGCTGTTGTTAGGGCAAAGGTCACTGTTTAGAACATATAGTATAGCCAGCTTAACTAATTTATGCCATTAGAGTTATCTATTTTGCTCACTTTCATTACGAGTGGGCAACTTTAGTCATTCCGGACTTGATCCGGAATCCACTTTTTCAAACCACCTCTTGGTTTTGATGTAATATGTTGTTTAACAGAATGTTATCACTGGAACATACCAAGGACTGGATTCCTGCCTTCGCAGGAATGACAAGTCGAAAAAAACTCTACCCACTCGTATTAAAAGTGAGCCAAAAAATCTACTGCTGATTATGAAACTGGTTGGAAGACGCTGGATTCCACGAAGCCGCTAAGATATTGTTAGCAATAAAGATAGAGAATGCTTCATCGACTCCTGGCTTGCACGATCCTAAACTTTTTTCCTGTGTAGCCCTTCTTCAAAATAAGAATAAACCACAGGAATGATGATAAGAGTAATAAGAGTAGAGCTTATCATCCCTCCTAAAACTGCTCTTGCCAAAGGTGCTTGAGCTTCACCGCCTTCTCCTAAACCTATAGCCATGGGAAGCATGCCCAGAACAGTTGCCAAAGCCGTCATCAAAATGGGGCGTAGCCTTCTGCGTCCTGCTTCTTCTATTGCTTCCCGAACAGGCATTTTGTCCCTTCGCCGCAAGAGATTTGTGGTATCAACTAATAATATGGCATTGTTTACCACTATTCCACCCAACATTATACACCCTATGTAGGATTGGATATTAAAGGTTGTGCCGGTAAGAAACAGTGCTAAAGCTACCCCAATTACCGCCAAAGGCACAGAAAACATCACAATAAAAGGGTCTTTCAACGATTCATACTGGCTTGCCATCACCATATAAATTAAAACTAAAGCCAGGGCAAAGCCTACCATCAGTTCTTTGAAAGATTTCTGTTGCTCTTTGTAGTCACCCGCAATTTCCACATTGAAGCCTGTAGGCACAGGAATCTCATCCAATTTTGCCTGAATATCCTTTATCACTTCTCCCAGGCTTCTTTCGCTTAGGTTTGCGGAAACATCGATCATGCGTTCCTGATCCACCCTTTCTATCACTGTGGAGCTTTGGCTTTGCTCAATTTTCACTACGTTTCGCAGCACAATTGGCTGTCCTGCAGAATTGGTTATGGATAAATCCAATACCTCATTCAATGGCAAGTTTTCTGCCTCATTAATCCTTACTACCAAAGGATATTCCTTCCCCTGATCAATAAAATCGCCAGAACTGCTTCCCGAAAGCACAGTTTCCAGCATGCCTGCTATTTGCTGAACCGATAAACCCAATTCAGCAGCTTTGTTGCGGTCTATCAAAACCAAATCTTCCGGTGCTCCGGCAGAACGGCTGAGATTTGCATCTGTAATTCCATCCACAGATTCCACTGCCATCAGAATTTGGGCTGCTAATTTCTGAGCCATTTCCGAATCGTGCCCTCGCACTTCAATTTCAATTCTGCCACCTCCACCACCTAAAACTCGGTTCATTTGATTATTTGTGGCAGTCCGAACCCGAACTTTTACACCGGCAATATTCCTCAAGAGCTTGCGGATTTCACCTGAAACAGCTTCGTCAGACCTGTTTCGTTGTGATCTGGATACCAAACTAATGCGCATTTGTGCTGTATTAGAAGAACTGGCACCCCAGCCTCCACCTCCCACACTGGCAACTATATTGGTAATCTCGGGTATTTTGGCAATTCTGCTTTCCACCAGCTTCATTTTGCTATCCATAATTTCCAAACGCGTCCCGGCTTCCATATCCAAATTTACTCTAATCTCACCTTCATCAGCCACAGGCATTAATTCTGAACCGATAAAAGGGACTAATAAAATGGAACCCACCAGCAGGATAATGGCTATTAAGGATACCATAAACCGATGATCCAGCGCATAGGAAAGCATTACTTTAAACCTTTGCTCCATGGTATGCAGGATGTTACCAATTCTCTCGAACATGCGTTTGCGGATGTTTCGGCTATTTACCTTTGGCACAGAACTGATCGAAACCATTCTGCTGGATAACATGGGAACCAAAGTTAAAGCTGTAACCAACGAACAAGCCAAAGAAAATACTATCACATAAGCAAGCTGTTTAAACATGATCCCCGTCATCCCCTGCATAAATATCAAGGGAAGAAAAACTACCACAGAAGTTAAGGTGCTGGCTATTATAGGAGGTGTAACCTCTTCCGCACCAAAAACAGCAGCCTCAATCGGGTCTTTACCCAGCTCTCTATGCCGGAAAATGTTTTCCAGCACCACGATAGAATTATCCAACAATTGCCCAATCCCCAATGCCAAAGCACCCAGGGTCATCAGGTTCAAAGTGAAACCATTAAAGTATAGCAAGCCAAAGGTTGCCATCACCGAAATTGGGATAGCAGCGGCAATAACGATGGTGCTTTTAAGATTCCGAAGAAATATCAGCAGGATAAGCACTGCCAGGATTCCGCCTTCCAGGGCAGAACGGGTAACATTATTTATGGATTGGCTAATGTAAACAGAGGTATCCATTAGCGGAATCACCTTTACCTGCGGAATACTGCGGTTAATATCTTCCAAAGCATTAATCACACCCTTCGCAACTTTCACGGTATTGGTTCCGGATTGCTTATTTACCGAGATCTGGATACCCGGCTTTTGATTTATGCGAACAAGGCGCGTAACCTTGCTGGAAGATTCTTCCACAATGGCTATATCTTTAAGTGCAATGGAAGTCCCTTGCCGATTCAGCACAATGGTGTTTCGCAATTCATCCAGATTTTCAAACACACCGGGAACCCGAACAGTTATCTGATAGTTACCTCTATAAACAGTTCCTGCAGGGATATTTACATTAGCACTGCGAATCTGGCCGATAACCTGATCCAAGGGTATTTTAAGCGCTTTAAGTTTAAGTGCATCTATGTTGATGTGAACTTCACGGGTTAATCCACCCATAACATTTACACCTGCAACTCCGGCAACCCTTTCCAAACGGTAGCTAACCTGTTCATCGATCAGTTTCCTTAGGGCAAGAG
>JAQVMI010000318.1 GCA_028703735.1 Candidatus Cloacimonadota bacterium
AGCTTTCCCGGTCTTGGGATTCATGATATCAAAAGCCAGGTTATGTCCATCGGCTACCCAGACATCGCCCACATTCAGCAGACTGGCATCTCGAATAATGGTTTTGACGATGCTTTCAGCTACTGCTTTGCTACCGCTCCGGGCTTGAGTCCAGATGGCTTTGTTACTCAATTCCCAGTCATTGCACCAGCGTTTGAGAGTTGGTGCGCTACTGGGAGATTCGAGGATATCCATTCTGGCTGCGTCTTTCAAACTGCTGATGGCAGAGCCGACCTTGATGTTATTGGGATTGAGCAGTAGGTTAAGCAGATAGTTCTGTTCTATATAGGTTACTTTGCGACCTCTGAGCTGGTTCTTGTTCTTATGTACCAGTGAGAACATGTCCCGATTGCTTTCCAGATAGCGTTCCAACCACAGCCGCAGGCATCTTTCATTGCGTTTGCCTAATAAGGCGTATAGCTCTGAGATCAGCTCTTTTCCATTATAGTCTTCTGTTATCCGCTTCCACTCTTCAACTCTGGACTCGCATTGTTCCAGCCGATAGAGCACGGTCGAGCAGAACTGACCATAAAGCCTGGCTTCGTTTTCATACTTATAAGGTATGTTGTCCGGAGGAGTGAGATCGATATAATCCGACTGGCTGCGTTCTTTGAAGGCAGGTCCCTTAACCGGTACTGGCTTTAGGGTATCTTCGTCAGTCCAGTCTGAGTCCTCTGACTCAATCTCAGCTTGCGGTGCCTTATCTATTACTGCGATAGTGGTCGTGCTTGTCTGAGGATCATCCTCTGGCTGCTTATCGGTGCCCATGATATAGTTATTATAGAAATGGGCATACTCCGTGGAGGTGACGTTATAGAAGCTCATCTGAACCTCCATGCTCGTCAGCTATGGGAGTATAGCCATAAATCAGGGCACTGATCAATAGCTTGCCATCCACTTCAATCTCTGCTTCCACAAACTCACTCGGTGTGACAAACCCTATGTCACACCGAGCAATCTCCAGATTGTATAGTTCCGGGTTGGTTAAGACGAAGGTTTTATTGATCGTCCGCATCCCGGTCTTTACATACTGTTTGTGTGTCTTTAACTGCTGTTCGCTTATGTATCGCCAGACTGTCCTATTCGAACAGCCCTTGAGTTCACCCACCCGTTCTATGGTGAGCCAGATCGCCTTAATCTTCTTTTTACTCATTTTCAATCTCATTATGTAGGTTCCACTCTGAATCACCCTCACTGTGACAAAATTGACTCTTTTCACTGTCACACCGAGCAAATCTCCATTTGTCACACCGACACTCGGTGTGACACGCTCTTTAATCTCTCTCGTCAATAGCTTTAACTGCTGCCGTTCCCGTTTGGGCTTCGGTGTGACACATGTCACACCGAGTATTTTGTCACACCGAGCACTTTTTCGCCCTCGTCTGACTGCCTCGTAAGTGGTCGCTTTCATAAGCGCCTCCCTTATTTTGTAATGTGGTGCTACTGCACACAATTGCAATAACTTGGGAAGTCCTTTCTGCGAAAACGGGAACTTAGTTTTTTTTCTGCACACCAGCGGAAGAATCCGCCGCGTAAACTCACTCTATATGATTTGTCTTGACTAAACATTTGGGTATTTATATGTTGTTCACAGATACATAATGATACCCATACAGGAACTGTCAAGCAGAAATAAAGCCCCAAAGGGGGAACAGTGGACAAAATGACGATAGGTGACCGTATCCAAACCCTTATGAAATCAATGCAGTTGAAGCAGTGGGAATTTGCCGAAAAATTCGGTGTTTCTAAGAACTCAATCATACGTTATAAGACGAATGATCGCTTCCCCGACTCTGAATTTCTGCTCAAATTAGCAGACGAAAAGGTGAACATCAACTGGGTTTTGAAGGGTGAAGGACCTATGATGATCCCCGGCCCATGGGAGCAAGACAACACCATTAAACGTAATCAGCGGTATCAGATCATCGGGGGCAGACAGCTACTAATAGATGAATTTGGAGATACTTACATTCGCTCCGCAGTTTTCCCAATCTTGGCGGAAATTTCCGCCGGACCCCCCACCGAAGCGGTCGAGGATAAGGAAAGTCGTAAACAGATAGAAATACCAGATAGTTACATTCCCCGAGGCGCATCTCAGTACCTGGCATTCATGGTGAGTGGCAACAGCATGGCACCGAAGATCAGAAATGAAGATATAGTATTGATCTACAAGACTATAGACTGGGAAAGTGCGGATGGTCAGATCTGTGCTGTGAGAGTGGATGGAGGGATTACTCTGAAACGTGTAAAGTTAGATCACAAGAGGCTTGCACTGGTACTCGAACCCCTCAATTTAGACTTCCAGACTCTTATATTGGACGAGGATCAGACCAGAGACGTTTTTCTGATCGGCACACTTGCAGTCCAACTGCGCCTTTGTGGAACTGACCTAATTTACTGATAAACAAGGAATTCCGAAACCAGTCCAAAATCAGCGCAAATTTGCAATAACCTTGATCCAAACATGTCCAGAAACGTCCAAAGCTCGGTGTGACACAGTCTAAAGCATATCCTATCTATCTCCGCACCAATCAAAGCCTTATCCCCTGATGTCACACCGAAGCCCATTTGCAATATTGGCTGACTCTTTATACCGGGAGACTGTTCAAAAAATACTTCGTAGCGATGTTGCCTTTGTGGTAAAGTGTTCTAAAAACGGGCAAATCTATCCTGCACTTTCGAAACCCAATTTTTGGCAGGAGTTGTAAGTACCACTAAAAATAAGGACTTTTTTTTGTCAGCGTTTGTTCCCCCTCACCCTAACCCTCTCCCACAAGGGGAGAGGGAATCTGCACTCCCAATCTCTTGATGGGAGAGGCACTCTACTCCCCTCTCCCTTGATGGGAGAGGGGCTGGGGATGAGGGTGACAATTCAATAAACGCACTGTTACTTTCTGCCCCATGCGATTCTTGCAATGCACCAAACAGATTTATGCCTGTTTACCCCAGAAACAACCTTCCTTACATCTATATCGCCTAAACCAACCCAAGGTCATGCAGAGGTAATTCCCTCGTGATTCCCTCGTCCCACCTCGGAATCACGAGGGGTTTACAAGGGAATCACTTGGCATTAAAGACAGGGAGAAGAGATTTATGAATAACGAAGCAGCATTCCCGGGGCTTAGATTTCCACTTGGCACAAACAACCTTCATAATTAAGATCAGGAGGAAGATCATGAAAGTATGACGAGAGAGATGTAAACGCAGATGCAACACACCGGAACACGGACTTCAGTCCGTTGGATCACCGGATTAATCCGGTTTAGATTGTAGCAATAGTCGATATAATCGCAGAAAGTGCGAAATACCATAGCGAGGGTGTGATATATCGCCCTACGGGCTCAGGATGTTTTAAAACCCCGAATTTCGGGGTTTTGGATGATAGGCGGTGGTTTCAACCACCGTGTTT
>JAQVMI010000319.1 GCA_028703735.1 Candidatus Cloacimonadota bacterium
TTGCACTCCGAATAGAGATGGAAACACGATTTCCACTTCTCCTTTGTAGCACAGATGTTCATTGATTTGCCAGATAATCCGTGTTGATCCGTTTAATCCGTCAAATCCGTGTGACTATTAACCTTAATAACGTTGTCTAATCTCTATAAATAATAATGGGGGTATGCTTGGACAGATACCCTTAGACAGAATGACAAAAGCTCTTCTATTGAATGACAATAACTCTTGCAATGTATTACTATATAACCAAATAGAAGAAGCATTTATAGTAATAACAGCCGCCTCGGCTGTTTGCACCGTGGCGTGTGCGGTTACACAGGGTTTGGCAGAAACTTCCTCGGCTGTTTGCACAAAAGGCATGTGCCATTGTGCTTACGTAGCCAACAATCCACCCGCATTTCTAACAGGATATGTTATCGATCCATTATCTTACCTTGCAGTATCAAAAGTTACTGCAAGGTGCCTGCAAGGTTACTGGGAAGAGACTGTTGTTAGAGCGGAATTTGCATCAGGATATAAAGCTGTAATCAAGGTGCAAAAGCAGGCAAAGATTTCGCTTGACAGATACTTAAGCTCAGAAAGAATGTCTTTAAGCGTAAAAGATGGCATAAGAGCCAACTTAATTTAGATAGTAACCGCTTCAGGCGGTAGCAAATAGCTACATTAGTTAGCTATTTTTTTTGATGTAAAACGGATGCAAAATGAGGTCGCACAAATGGAGTACTACCGAGTCCAGATCGAAGAGATTGCCAAGAAAATTTGCCAGGAAATGCACTTAGCGTTGTATGATATCGACGAAAAAATGAGTGGGAAGGGACGGATAATTACCGTGTACTTAACCAAAATAGGTGGTGTTTTGCTGGATGAATGCGCTGCTTTTAGCCGTGCCTTAGGTAATGAGCTGGAAACATTCGATCTCATTCCCGAACGTTATTACCTGGAGGTTTCATCCCCGGGTATCGAACGTCCCCTAAAGTTGAAAAGCCACTATGTAAGTGCCATCACAGAAAAAGTGGCAATTCAATGGAACGATGGTGAGGAAAAGAAATCTACCATGGGGTCGTTGATAGAGGTTAATCAAGATACTATAAAGCTTGATGACCGGGGTGAGATTGTCGAAATATCTTTTAAGGCTATCAGTCGCGCTAAAACTATATATTTAGATATTCCCAAGGGGAGAGAACAAGAATGAGTGCCAATATACTGGAAGCATTAACCAAGCTTGCTGCCATAAAGCAATTAGACCCCGTAGCCATTCAGGAGATCATTGTGGATTCTGTTACCACTACTCTGCAAAAAAAGCTGGCTCCGGAAGCGGAGTTACAGGTTTATGTAGATGAGGTTAGCGGTAACATAAAAGCTAATTTCAAATGTCTGGTTGTAGAAGTGGAAGATGGTTTTGGACAGGTTTCCCTGTTTGATGCCCGCAATGAATTGGATTCCAAAGCAGTATTGGGTCAGCTTATCGAAAAAACAATGGCTTTGCACGAGTTCGAGCCAAAGTTAGTAAAAACTGCCCAAAAGATTATCCAGGATAGAATCCGCAAGCTGGAAGATGAAAAGATTCAGAACGATTTTAACAAACAGAAGCATACCATAGTTACCGGAAAGATAAAAGCCATAGATGATAATAATGGTGGATACCGGGTTGATATTGGCTATACCGATGCCTTGCTGCCTTTGGACGAGCAAATAGAGAACGAATTCTACCGCGTTGGAGACAATATAAAAGCATATATTGTAAATATCCGCGCTGGTGGTTCCGGGGTTACCATGGTTCTTTCCCGCACTAATCCCGAATTTGTGAAAAAATTATTCGAAGCAGAGATTCCCGAGATCTATAATAACTATATCAAAATACGTAAGATAGTGCGTGAACCGGGAATCCGTACCAAGGTGGAATTGGAAACCAGCGATCCCAAAATGGATCCCGTGGTTGCCTGCGTAGGACCCAAGGGCACACGTATAGATTCCATTCGCAAAGAACTTCATGGCGAGCAGATAGATATAGTTGTTCACAGTGAAGATGTGGAAAAAATGATAGAAAATGCTTTGGGAATTGTGGGAGTTAAGCGGGTAAAAATTGAACACAACCGCGCTGCCAGCGTGATTGTGGAAGATTCCGATAAAGTGATGGCGATTGGCAAACAGGGAAAAAATGTGAAGCTTGCCGCCAAGCTAACCGGTATGAAAATAGATATTTATACCACTTCAGAATACGAAGAAAAAACTGCCAAAGAACGCAGAACCATTAGCCACGTAACAGATCTTGATGGTGTAACACCCAAGATTGCAGAATCGCTAAGACACGCAGGCTATACCAGTGTTCAGGATGTATTTGTTGCTTCTGTGGACGAATTGTGTAACCTGGATGGTATGGGACAAAAAACGGCTGAACGTCTTAAAGAAGCAGCGAAGTATTTCTAATGCCAAATCGCAGTAGCCACGCAAACCATAGCCCCATACGCACATGTGTGGTGTGTAAAAAAAAGGTTGACCAGAAAAGGCTGCTGAATTTTTTTATCATAGAAAGTGGAATTGTGTTCGATTGTAACCGGATTCTGCCTGTTCGTAAGTACTATTTATGCCCGGAAGTGGAGTGCTTTACAGGTTTGGACAAATGGCGGAAACGCAGTTACAAAAAACGTCAGGTAAAGAACGCATGAACGATAAAATAGTAAACCTGATGCAATTTTCCCGCAAAGCAGGAAAGCTTGTTTCCGGATTAGAAGCTTGTATTCGCGGTATTAATCATCAGCAAATTAGGCTGTTGATTGTAGCAGAAGATACTTCAGACCGGACTAAGAATAACATAATAAGAAGCAATAACAGTAACTCTAACCCGGTTAAGATGATTTTTACGGGTACACAAAGAGAAATAAGCTACGCCTTGGGATTGCCGGTCACGGGAGTTTTCGGGATCAGCGACAAGAATTTTGCTGCCAAGATAATGGAATACTGGCAGATGACGCATAGTGGAGGAAGCTTTGCAGATACGAGTTCATGAATTAGCTAAGGAGCTGAAAATCAGCACCATGGCACTAAAGAAGCATCTTACCGATCTGGGTGTGAATATTAAAAGCCATATGAGCTTCATCGAAGGTGAAGTTGCGGATAAAATCCGTATGAAGTACAACGAACAGGTCGATGCTGAAAAGAGAGCCGAGAAAGATCGTAAACGCCTGATGGAATTGCGTATGGCAGCAAAATCAAAGCCAGAAATTCCACTTGCAAAAGCAGAGCCTGTGCCAGAGCCAGAAACTATCGTTACAGAACCAATTTTTGAGCCAGTACCAGAAGAACAGCACGTGGTGGAAGAAGTTGTTCCAGAACCGCTGGAACCTGTTGCCGAACCAAAAGTGGAAAAAGTTTTAGAACAAGATGCTCCCAAAGTAACGATCGAAGCTCCCAAGCCAATTATAGAGCCCACAGCTGATG
>JAQVMI010000320.1 GCA_028703735.1 Candidatus Cloacimonadota bacterium
TTAAAGGTGTGTCCAGCTACAAGAGCTGCCTGGTGAACGATATGATTTTAGACAAAAACGGGCAGAAGATGAGCAAGACCAAAGGCAACTCTGTGGAGCCTATAGCCTTGATGCAAGAGTTCGGTGCAGATGCTATCCGTTGGTATCTGCTGGAAATTAGCCCACCTTGGGTTCCCACCCGTTTCGATGTGGAAGGGGTGAAGGAAATCCTGGGTAAATTTGTGGGTACCCTTAAAAACGTGTATTCTTTTTATGCCACTTATGCCAATATAGATGGTTTTGATGCTGCCAAGTATCCTTATAACTGGGATAGAAGCACAGAAATTGACCGCTGGATAATCTCCCGTTTGCATAGCCTGATAAAGGAAGTGCGCAGCTATACCGATGTTTACGAATTTACACGTTCTGTGCGAGCTATACAGGATTTCGTGATTAACGAAGTGTCCAATTGGTATGTACGCCGCAGCCGCAGAAGGTTTTGGGCTTTCGAGCTTACAGAAGACAAGGTGGAAGCATACCGAACCCTTTACATGGTGCTGCTGGAAACCAGCAAAATAATCGCTCCTTTCACTCCGCATTTGGCAGAAGAACTGTTCCAAAATCTGGGAGCCGGGCTTAGTGTTCATCTGGAGCCAT
The DNA here is from genome assembly GCA_028703735.1 of Candidatus Cloacimonadota bacterium. Taxonomy (GTDB): domain Bacteria; phylum Cloacimonadota; class Cloacimonadia; order Cloacimonadales; family Cloacimonadaceae; genus Cloacimonas. The sequence goes on from JAQVMI010000320.1 coordinate 637, forward strand.
ACCCTGTTTCCGATTCGGCTTATATCGATCCAGAGCTGGAAAACAAGATGCAAAGCGTGATAGACGTTGTGTCCCTTGGACGTGCTGCCCGTAACGATTGCCAGATAAAGACCAGGCAACCTTTGGGCGAAATGTTTGTTTCTGGAAGTTTACAAGAACATCTTAGCGGCATGGAGGATTTAGTAAAAGAAGAAGTTAACGTTTCATTGCTGAAATACATAGGTGAAGAAGATAGTTTTGTACAGTATGATTTGAAACCTGATTATAAAGTTATGGGTCCGAAATACGGTAGTTTGCTAAATGAAACAAAAAGTGCTCTTCAGAGTATTTCTGGTTCACAAGCACTGCAAGATATCCGTTCTAACGGATACTTAACTCTGAATTTAAGCAGTACGTCATTGAGACTTGGGCGTGATGATATTATTGTTAATATTATCCCTCGCGAGGGCTATGCTTTTGCCAGCCAGAAGGATATTTTTGTAGCTTTGGATACGCATAAGACAGATGCCCTGATCAAAGAAGGTTATGCCCGGGAACTGGTGAACAAAATCCAATACACCCGTAAAGACCTGGGGCTGGAAATAATGGATAACATCAGTTTGAAGTTTGCCGCCGATGAAGAAATCTGCGCAGCCATAACTGAGCACCAGAACTATCTGATGAGTGAAACCCTGTGCCATAGCCTGGAAATAGTCCCCGAGCCACAACCTGGCATGCAACAAGTGGATATCAATGGGCGGGAAGTGTTTCTGGGTATCAGCAAAATCCAGCCTAATCCCACAGCAGATAAGCTGAGGAGGATAACATAGCTCATTATTGTTTAAATTGCGGCAAATCTGTCCCTGATAGGGCGAAATTCTGTCCTGCTTGCGGGGAAAACCTACAGCCTGATACGGGAGACACAAAATCTCCGGCAGAACAAACTGTTAAACGAACAACAGATTACGCTGATAACCAAACACAATCTTCAGTTTGGCAGAATGTAACCTTGTTAGAGCCGAACAGCACCTTTTTGGAGTATCGCATCCTGAAGATGATGAACAAAGATGCCGAAGGTATAAAATACATTGCCCAAAAGGATAATCAGCAGTACCTACTGAAGATATTCTATAAATCCAGCCTTATAAACGTGCATACTCTTTTCTCGCTGCAAATGCGCCTGGACAGGCTGAATCACCTTAAGGACAAGCATACAGCAAAAGTGGTGAAGATAGATCCACACCATGACCCTGCTTATATGGTTACGGAATACATTCATGGTGTTTCACTTGCGCATATCAAACAACACAACCCGGAAAAACTTACCGAAAACCTTGTGCGTAACATTGCCAAACAGCTTATTCAAACAGCCATCGTGGTGCGTAATGAAAAGCTTACTCTTAGCAAACTATCTTTGGCGAACGTAATGATGGACGATCATGATAACGCAGTTATCCTATCCTCAGCCATAACCTACGAGGATAGGGATGAGCGCGATGACTTGTTTATCATTGGTTCTGTATTAGCACAATTGCTGTCTAAGCATGCGCTTTATGGTGCTATCTATAGTGCTGAGCGGCTTGCTGTCCAGAAATTCGCCTATATAGCGGGAATTAGCGTTTCTTTTAATCGGATTCTGGGCGAAAGCTTGCACCGTAATATCTTACAAAGATACCTTAGCCTGGAGGATTCTCTTACCGCAATAGAATCTCTTCCTCCCATTGAATCAGATGAATTATGGTCTATTCAAGAAAAGAACGAAATAGGTAAATTGGAAGATATCAACGCCATAGATGAGCCTAAAACTCAGATTGAGTTTGGCTTTTGGCTATTGGTTATCATAGTGGTGGGCATGTTGATAGCCCTGCTTACAACCAATATTTACTCAGTTATCTTTGGTGTGGGAAACAATAAATTGCATTACACTGGCTTGCTTGGCACAAAATCTGATCCGGATAGCGTTGCTGCTCCCGAAAAAGGTGAGGTGGAGCGAAGCGGTAGCCCTATCAGAACTGCTTATGGCGATCTAAAAACCAGTTCGGTATCGGACAGAGTTGATTTTCGTAAGCAATCACCTATAACAAGGTCTTCCGCAACACCTTACGAGCAAGCCACTCCCAGAAGTAAAGCCCCTACTAATATGAAATATATCGATGCCACTACTCTTGGATTCGGAAGATTAAAGGATAATCTGCATCATAATGTTTCACTTTCCTCTTTTTACATAAGCCCCAGAGAGGTTACCCAGGCAGAATGGAGCAGATTTATGAAACCTGCTAATAGCTCTGCTTTTGGGGATAATCTACCCGTGGATAATGTTAGCTGGTTCGATATTGCCATATATTGCAATGGTCGCAGTGAAGCAGAAAACCTTACACTTGCTTATAAGATACGTGGGGTAGGAGCTTCTCGTGTGGTTACTTGCGATCTGAAAGCCAATGGCTATCGTTTACCTACCGAAGCAGAATGGGAGCTTGCAGCCAAAGCTGGTGAACTTTTCAATTACAGCGGTTCAGACGAACCGGATGAAATCTCCTGGTTTAGAGAAAATTCCGGCGGAAAGATAAAGACTCCCGGGACAAAAAGTCCGAATGGATATGGGCTGTATGACATGACCGGAAACGTGGCAGAATGGTGTTGGGATTGGTTTGATGCCAATTACATACGTTCATTGCCTACCTTTATAAATCCTTCCGGACCCGATACTGGTACCCAAAAAACCATTCGCGGAGGTAGTATTACCAACGGAGAAGGGCGAAATCTGAATATTCTGTGGCGCGAAAAAGGCGATCCCAACCGCGGGTATCAATATGTGGGATTTC
>JAQVMI010000321.1 GCA_028703735.1 Candidatus Cloacimonadota bacterium
AACGCACCATAGTTCTTGTTGATACCCAGCCGGTTGAAGTTTTCGGTGGAGCAATACTGATAATTTTCACCCTAAAAGAATACACTTCAGAGCCTTCGGTGAATGCATCGGGGCTAAGAGTGTTGTTCCAGTGCCCATTAATATAGATGTTGTAAGGAGCTTCAAAAACGCCTGCACTAATGGTAAGATCGCCTTTGATTGTCAGATCGTTGATACAGGAAACTACTCCCTGAGAAGCTATCTCCAAATGGTTCAAGTAGCTGTAAAGAGCTGGTACCTGGATTGTTTGCGACGCATAACCGCACATCTTCAGCTTCCCATTGGTGGCAATTAGGGCAGAAGTGTCGGAGCCGGTCAAATTGCCATAAATCTCTGTATTCTGTCCGCTTTCAAGCTTTAGAGTGGTATAGCTGCCCAAGCCGAGATTGCCCATCAGAACCAGTTTTGCAGTGGAGCTGCTAATATAGGTTAAGTTTGATGTGAATTTATTAACAGTAATTGAGTTAAAGACAGTATTGCTATCATTGATGGAAAGAAAAGCATCTGTGGATCCAAAGAATTCTATCCGTCCTTGTAGGGAAGAGATATTTGAACCGCTTTCCACTGTGAGATTCGCGCCAATAAATACCGTGGTAAGAGGATTAATACCGATGAGTGATGAACCGTCATGCATTGTTAAAGAACAGTTTATAAGTAGCTGGTTAGCATCCTCAAGCAGATATATAGTTCCATGGTTATCGAGGTTTCCATCTACCTCCAAAATATTGTTCACCACAGTTAAAGAAGCTTCCTGCTCTATGGTTAGACTAAAACACTCAGCATACTGGCTCTGAATGTAAGGACTGAAAAAAGTATCTGCGGGGATGGTTACGGTGGAATTGATCGTTGGGACATTCCCATCATTCCAGTTTTGTCCATCAAACCAATCTCCCGATACATCACCCTCCCATAAGCCGTTTATAGGGGTAGGCAATATCTGGGTGGGGCGGTGAAACCAACTTTGGTTATCATGCCCGATTTCATCGTTGGCAGTGGTAACCAAAACCCCCAGATGATAGTCTCCGGGTGGAGTTCCAGCAGGCACTATGTAACTAATATTGTTAAGCACCGATTGTGTGTTAGCGTTAAACTCCTCGAGAGTGAGATTGCCAAGATAAATTGCATTATCCCAGCTAAGAATTGTGGGACACAAATAGAAAGATATTGCAGCGGTTCCCGATTGAGTACCGGAATTTTGAATTGTGATTCCGCTTGCCACAACCGGGTTTCCGGGAATAATACCTGTGGTAGTGATGCCCTCTACATAATTCAATCTACAGGAAGAAATGCTGAAATTCATTATACTTACAGAACTGGCTGGATAAGCCGCCCGAGCACTGGCAGTATCATCCCGGTAAAGGACATTATAGCTACGGTATCTTTTAGGGGCATAATTCATCACAGATAAATCTTCAAAATTGTGAGGTGCACCTACAGCATGACCCAGTTCGTGAAGCAGGGTTTGGTCTAAAGGCCATACATTGGGATCATTGTAAACTGCAAAACTATCCAGAGACCAGGCATAAGCATCATTTACAACAATATCAGATTCTAACAACTTGTGAGTAGTATTGTTTACATATCCAAACCACATCGCCAAAGTGGTCGATCCCCAGTGACCACCAAAGATGGCACTGTAGGTGGAATCATTCACTATACCTACCATGTCATTACGGCGGTTTCCATAAGCCCAACTGGCAATAGGATTTTCCATTATCCGAAACATATCAGCATACTCGTTCCAATATGCCATTTGCCACTCATCATGGGGAAAGCTGGGGTTGCTACTAAGCAATTGGTTAAAAATACAAGGTAGTGGCTGCCACCACACAGGGAATGTCAGCCTGTCTCCTCCCACCTCTGTTATTATGTTAAGCGGGGGGCTCTGATAAACAGGTTCGTAAGGAACCGGAGCATTGTTAATCGGTTCAGCCTGTCTTGAGGGAATACGAACGCCACCGTTGTAGCCACTTGCACTGCCGGTATTCCAAACCTTGCTCCCCATGTTTTTCAGGATATATGGTTCACTTGAAGCAAGCGGTTTTCTATTGGGTAATGGCAAGCTTTTAGCATAGGGGATTTCGCTGCGAAGATAGCTTAGGAAACCATCATAGGTTGTTTCCACACCTCTATCCTCAAGGGCTTGTCCACCGGCATTGCGAACCAGAAGCTCTCCCCCATTAGCAGGGACAGCCTGATACAACCCTTGGTAGCAGCCTACTATAGGCGAAACCAGAGGCTTGTTTGCATCCTCCACAATTATTAAATAGCGTGCTCCAATAATCAGATTGGGCACCTCTCCCATCACCATTAACACATCATCTTTTGCTCCACCACCAAAATCCAGGGTTATGTTCCGCTGTGTGGTTTCCCCTAACAACACTTCATGGATTTCGAAGGTATAGCGGGTGTATAGGAAATTGGCTAAACCCTTTTCTACAATAGTACTCCCCGTAACGGTTACATCCGCAATCAATTGAGAATATTGAATTTGTTCCACAAGTGTAAGGGGAACAACAGAAGCAGAAATTGACGCAACAAGAAACATCAAAAACAACAAAACTACCAAGCAAGCTATTCTCATCTTATCTCCTAACCTGATTATCCAGGCACTCATTTGCGAAGCCAGACTATCTTAGTCTTATAGCTTCAATAGAATAATAACAAATGAAGACTCTGATAGCATTGAACTTTGGAGTCTCCGTAACGAACAATTTATCATAGAGCAACATTATTCTATCAACCATGCAGCCTATATAAGGCATCAACACATGTAGTCAGTTTTGTTGCTATTTGATAAGCTGTCAAGGATTTTCTGCAGAATTACCTAATATCTTTTTCTATATAGAGATAACTACTTTGGAGAGGCGATGTAGCCCGGTGCATGAAGCATGTGATGAACTGCGGAAACAACTCTTTTAGGTGGCATATCAGTAAACGCACACGCCTCGTGGGCAGGCAACCGTGGCGGCTGTGATTACGGATAGTAACCATTTCTATCTGGAATTGTGATTAGGGTTTAGGATGTGATTTCGCAAAAAAGAGCCCATGTTCTTGCAAAGAGTGCGAATTTAATCAATATAACTTTAATTCTATTTTTTTGGAATAGATATTGCGTGCTAATATGCCAAATCTATCCTTGGAGGAAAGAATGAAACAGTTTTTAGTATTCGTTATGTTTTTTAGTATCAGCTTCTTAGGAGCAATAAGCCTGGAACAGTATAGTACGACGGGTTCGGTTCTAACCGCCAGGATAGAATCACTCCGTTTGTCTCCCATGCTGACGCAGCCTGCAGATATTAGCGAGGGTGACACATCTGCCCCTACTTCCGCTGTAATTAAAACTTTCGCTTTTCCCTATCAACAGGCGCAGATACAGATCAATTCCATGATTTGG
>JAQVMI010000322.1 GCA_028703735.1 Candidatus Cloacimonadota bacterium
GGATAAAAGGTGAGAAAATTGAGCGGTCTCTGAAAACACAAAGCCAATTGTATGAAGCACTGAACAAAAGTAATGCCAGAAGTTGGCTTTATTCTTTGATGGAGCTTGTAAAGTTCATGGGTTTTCGCGGGGCTGTAATACTATTAGATCAGTTCGAAGCTATTCTACCGCATACTGCTTCAGAAGTAAACTACACCACTGCCAAACGGAACGACGTGTATGAATTACTTCGTCAATTGATAGATGATCTGGATTTCTTCCGCAACATCCTAATCGTAATAGCGGGGAATTCGGACATTGTGGAAAACGAATTTCAAGGATTACAAAGCTATCAAGCCTTGTGGCTGCGCATACAACCCGGTTTTATCCAACACAATCACCTCAATTTATACGCAGATATGATAGATGCTGATACCATGTTTAAGAACTTATGTGACAGCGGAGAACTAAAGGAGATAAGTGATAAACTACAGCAGCTTGGGCTGAAAGAGCTGGTTGCAAGGCAGAATCCTATGCTTGATGAGGCATATATTAGAAACTTTAGAGATTTAATTGCAGATAAAGCTTGGATATAATTATGCAGGAGAGCATAATGGATAATGTGATTTTGTTAGAGACAATTCGCACCGGTATCCCCACCAGGAACCTGATAAAAGTAATCCCGGATTTACGCACAGACTTAATGAAGACAATAGATGCAGATCTAAATGATCTGGAGTCTGGTAGAACCATCTGCGGACGTATTGTGTGGGGAGATTATGGACAAGGGAAAACACATTTTTTAAAACTTGCAGAAAAACACATACTATCTCAAGGTTATGCGGTTAGCTACTATTCCCTGAATAGAGATTTAGGGCTAAACAACCTAATGAATTTGTTCCCTGCGCTAACCTCAAGGGTATTGACCAGCGACGCTAATTTGCCCGGATTGCTAAACCAAATAACCGACAATCGCATAAGCCCAGAACTATTGGAAGAACTTACCGCAGCAAGTGCAAAGCTTAGTCACCCACTCCCCCTGTATGTTTTAGAGGCATTGTTAAAATACGAGCTAAAGGATATGATTATCCTATACAATACCTTAATGGGACGAAAAGAGAATGTAACAAGAGCTAAGAAGATAATTGGTGAATACAACAAAAAAGCCTTTGCCAACCTGCCAAAGTTCTTGCAAAGAGACCACCTGATTTCCTTTATGGAATTCTTCCCATACTTACTTAAGACATTGGGCTATAAAGGATGGGTTATCCTAATTGATGAGCTTGAGATAATAGCAAAGCAAGGTAAAATTGGACGTTTGAATTCCTATAAAAACTTAGCTTGGCTACTAAACATGAATAAACTCCACAATTTACCTATCTACACCTTGGCTGCCTCGGTTAATACTCTGCATACAGATGTTTTTAGGGGAACGAAAAAAAACGATGCTATTGATATGCCAAAATTAGCAAGCGAAAGGTTCGATTCGCAAGTATCCAAATCTATTGAAGAGTTCTTTATAAAAGAAACCGGACCCAGAAACCTGGTTCTTGCCCCTGTTTCATCCGCTAAGCTAAAGCCTTTTTTAGAGGATGTGTTGCATATTCACCAGCAAGCTATTCTGTGGAAACACCAGCCAAAAGAAGACTTCATAAGCCTGGCAATAAAGACTATTGATCCCTCGAACAAGCCAATAAGGCAGATAATTAGGTTGTTTATCGAGGTTTTGGATATTTTTGCTTCCACGGGAATTATACCCGGCAGCTTCCAAGAAAACTTGCAAGTTTATACCGATCTTGATGGTGAATTCTGTGAGCCACCCTGCGATGAAAACAACGATTCGTCCGGTTTTACAGAGACGAAGCTTCAAGATATGTTCGATTAAGTATTTATTGCCATGCTCCAGTAAATGATATCCACACAATCACACTATCCAGCCATCAACCTGGATGAAAAGATAAAAACTGTATTCCCGCGGGAATCTGTTCTTAAAAACCCCAAGACTAACGATGTGTTCACCGGACGCAACTTGCCATCTTTTGTTAAAGACTGGCTAATCAAGTGTTTCACCGAAAACGATGTGTTTGATTCTGAGGCTTGTTCGTATTTTATAAACGATAAAATTCCACCCAAAGGACACAGTTTGCGCAAGAGGCTGCTACACAGCAGTGTTCCCATCCAAGTCTTCTCTCGTTTGATAATGCATACTGACCTGTTAAACGGCAAGATGGGCTTTTCTATTCCTGATCTGGGGATAGGCTATCGTGAGGGAGTTGTTTCCCAAAGTATGGCACAAAGCAAGATGGATCATCTGCACGAGGGTGAGATTTGGGGTATTCTTACTCTAATCTATAGGCATCCATTTCAAGGCATTAAAGGATTTGTGGAGCTTTCAGATTTCCGCCCTTTCGAGCCCTACAAAGTAGAACTTGATTACTATCTGGATGCCAGGAAAAAATTCAGCACTCTGGAATGGATTGACGTTCTGATACGTTCTATGGAAGCAAATCCAAACTATAAAAACCCCGCAAATGGTGCTACCTTCTCTTTAGCCAAAAAGTTAACCTACATTTCCCGTCTGTTAGTTCATGTGGAACCTAACCTAAATATGATAGAGCTTGCTCCCAAGGGAACAGGTAAATCTTATATCTTTAACAATATGTCCAAATATGGCTGGACTGTTAGCGGAGGTATTGTTTCCAGAGCGGGCATTTTTTATAATATCAGCACCAAAACTCCTGGCATAATCCATAATTACGATTTTCTGGCTCTTGATGAGATAGAAACCATTGTTTTTGCGAATGATGAGGATATTTCCGGGGCATTCAAGAACTATTTGGAAAGTGGGCAGATTGTGGTAGGGCACTACAAAAATGTTTCAGATTGTGGTTTGATGCTATTGGGTAACATCCCCTTGGATAGAAGAATGCAGCCTAAATTCAATGACTTTTTTAGGCACCTCCCCCCATTTTTCCATTCCTCTGCCTTGGTGGATAGAATTCATGGCTTTATTCCCGGTTGGCTTTTGTTTAGATATACAGAAGATCTAAAGCTGCAAGGCTATGCTTTGAACACAGAGTATTTTTCTGAAGTTTTACATTTGCTGCGCAACCAGCAGCATTATGCTAAAATAGTTCACGATGCACTTGATATCCCCCAAAGCGCAGATACAAGAGATACCAAAGCAATCCTGAAGCTTTGCAGTGCTTACCTTAAGCTGTTGTACCCTCATGTTCAGGATATTAGCCAGATACCATGTGGTGAATTTACAGAATATATTTTAAATCCTGCTCTTAGAAGCAGAGGGCTTATTCGGCAGCAATTAGCAGAATTGGATGCAGAATTCAATCCCCATTTACCAGATATTAGGTTAAAATCCCCAAACTTGTAACTGTAACCAGTTGGTTCAAGCTATTTAACCTGGGCTACAGTAT
>JAQVMI010000323.1 GCA_028703735.1 Candidatus Cloacimonadota bacterium
CACCCATAACCTGGTGGGCTTGCACTCTGAACATATGTTTTACCGGATTACAGCTTATAAATCCGGTGGCAGATCCGGGCTGGACCTGGCAGACCTGAGCTTGAGACAGGGAATGTGTGAATCTGAGGTGCTAAGACTACTTAGATGAGCTTGATTGCTGGATAGACAGACATCGGCTAAAATGGAGCAACCCTTTCACTGGTGAGAGGCTTTGTTTTTTGCAGAGTAGCTGCCAGAGTCCCATCTGGAACGTTTCGGTTGGTGCAATCCTGGCAACATCCAGCGATGCTATAAGCCCTGGACATCGAGCAGCCAGATAGTGGGAAATTCCCAACCGGAGAAGTGACTTAGCGATCCGGGATAGATTATGTTCTGGGTGGGAAGGCCTGTCCATTATCTAGCTTGGTTTCAGCTCGGACAGGATCTGTCATGCGATGGGGACGAAGCGGCTCTATTTGTCTTTCTTGTAAAAACCGTTGCACGAAGAACAGGACAAAAAGACTAACTAAATAATACATGACATATTAGATACGCGTATGAATATAACTCCATCGATGCACAGGAGCTAGTCATGGAAGAGCAGCTTTTATACAACAACATGTTCCTGTGGTTTTGTCATTTGAGTATAGAGAATCCAGTTCCGGATCATTCCACGATATATCACTGGCATTGCTAGTTTTCTGAGAAGGGAATCAACGAAAAGCTTCTACAAGAGATCAATTGTCAGCTTAGCAAGCACAATATCAGAAGGTAGTGACTCTTAACAATTGATACTCATTTGCAGGTTTGGGTGAGACTTTGTATTCTGAACAGTCTAACCAATCGATTTATAATGGAGCCATAAAAAAAGTGATTGACACAAACAGCCTATTTCAGGCATTTGGGCAGACAGTGTGAATAATAAGATTATGCCGTAGTTTATTCGTGAAGAATCGTATATAATATAGGAGTTACAGCGTATGAGGTTAGACAAACGTCGTTTGATCTTGCTCCTGCTGGCAGTGTTTACAGTGCTTGGCACAGTGATTATTGCCCAGAAACAGGGAGAAAAAGAACAATATATCGTGGAAGATTTGAAGGCAGATGATATTCCAGCCGATGATGGAAGTGGATTGGTGCTATCTTGGAAGCCTTTAGACCGTAGTAAAAGGGTTATAGAATACCGCATCTACCGTGGGACTTCACCCGATCAGCTATTCTTCATGGATGCCATTCCCGTTAATGTAAAAAGCGGAGTTACGGCAGAAAGAATGTTCTATTATGATAATTCTGGCGCAGAATTCATCGATACTGCTTCTCCCGGAAAATTACGCAAGGAAAAACAGCAAGATGATAAAAGCCCGTTATATCGCAAACTCCCCCGCGATATCAGATTTTTGGCAGGATTAGGCTCTAAATTCCAGTTACTGTCAATTGTAGATATTGGTAAGTACTACTACAGTTCGAAAGCTGTAACTATGGATAAACCTACCAAACCTGGTGCTGATGGTGTGGTTCCTGAAGAGGGAAAAACTTATGCTGGCTTAAAAAGCAGCCAACAATCGGTGATCTGCTTCCTGAAGCCAGGTGAGAAATATTTCTACACAGTGGTAGCCGTTAACGAACGCAGTAAACTGCAGAAATATGCTCCCATTGTTACCGGTAGCCCAGTTCCAAATCCTCCCGATCCAGCCTCTAATTTGTATAGCGTGGTGATGGAAGATGCAAAAGAGCTTCGTTTTGAATGGGATTATCCGCTTTTTAAAGACGACATATCCCAATACCGCATCCACAAACTTCCCGCTATAAATGATACCCTTTGGGCACAGATGAAAGCAAATCCAGAAGCTGTGCAGAATCTATCCACAGTTGTGGCAGAGGGTCCTGTGGGAAGTGGAAGCCTGAAGAATTACACAAAGGTACCTATTCCTGCTGAAGCTGCTCTTGCATCATTTGTTGATGCCCGATATTGCCTCGAATTGATGGATTACGATGGATTCAGCAGTTTATCTTCTCTCTCTGCTCCACAAGTAAAAACTACAAAAGACTTACCCCCACAAGTGGATTTCATAGTGGAAGATAAACCAAATGATAAGGGTGATCGCCTTACAGTTGTTTGGGATAACCCCATCTGCACTATTGTGAAAACCACCACCCTAAACAAAAACTTCACAAAATTACGTGTAAATTACCAATTGAATAAAACTGAAAGTCAATTTGTAAAGAACATCTATTTCAAGTTTTTCAAAATGGAAGATACAACTCCCTTCGTAACCTTAAAAGAGTATTATCAGGACAGCAAACTTGTTTTAAATGTACCGGCTGATTACGACTATAAAAAAGGCTTCCGGGTGGAAATTACCATGGAAGGCAAACCTGAAATACCCAAGGATTATGTGCTATCTCAAGAGCTGAATTATGACGAAACCATGCTGGCTCTTATGCCTGGGAAAGAGCTTTTGCGCAATGGTGTGGATGTCTCTAAGATTAGTAATGTTGTATTCCGCAAAGGAATTGCTTCCCCAAATTTAACCTTGGTGAAACGTAATACCTCGTTTGATAATAACCTCGATGTAAGTGTTCCCTATCTTACTGCCGTTCAAAAACCTGTGCAGGGGTTTAGCTATGCTGAAGGTGATTCTTTGATAACTTACCTGGAAGGTGCCTCGGGCATGGAACGCAACGCAAGGAAACTGAAACCAGGGGATATCAAAACTCCGATTACTCTGCTTTCAGCAGACATAGATTTAACCTACGATAAAAAGAACGAAACCCGAATCGAAACCAGCATATTCCCTGCTGTTGCAAAAAAACAAGCCCAAAAAAAAGTGGAAGAGCTTCGTAGCCAATTGGCAGAACTTAACAAAAATAAGGCTGAAGCAAACGACCCCGCTATGATCGCAAACTTGGAAAAGAATATTGATAAAGTAAGTAAACAACTCGCTGCATTCAGTGATAACGAAGAACTGAAAAAGGCAAATTCCATCAACGGGAAGCGAAGCCGCATGCGTTACGTAGGTAAAACCCGCGCTGATTACAGCAGGTATAGCACCTATCAGGTTGTTAGAACCAATAGCAAGGGTTTGTTTACCGAAAGCGAGATGCTGAAGGAAGGGGATGACCTTGCTTATTTCAAACCTATTTCTAACTGGATAGACACAAATAAATACGCCACCTTAATAGCCATGCTGATCTTTGGAATCATGGTGATTACATTTGTAAAACTGGCAAAAAAGGGAAAAAGCCTTTACATTCGTCCCATCGCTGGTTTGCACGAAATCCCCAACGCAGTTGGCAGAGCCACAGAAATGGGACGTCCGATGCTTTACTGCATGGGTAATGGTGGTCTTAGTGATGTGGCAACCATAGCTTCTTTTGGAATTCTAAGCTTTGTGGCAAAACAAGCTGCCGAATACGATACGAAGCTGATA
>JAQVMI010000324.1 GCA_028703735.1 Candidatus Cloacimonadota bacterium
TTAACCTCATGCTCTCATAATGCTCCCAAAAACTATATTGAAGAGAATCTGGAGGCTCTGCCGGAATATCTGGAAGAAACCTATCTGGCAACCCAAACCACACAAGAGACCATAGAAGAATTGCACCGACTGAACGATATTGAGTTACCACCCTATAAACTGGGTCCCGGTGATAAGATGAAGATTTATGTTTACGATGAGCCCGAGCTCGATTCCGATGTGGTTATTGTTAAACAAGATGGCACCTTATCTTACAGACTGGTAGGCGAAATAGATGTAACAGGGCTCACAATTCCCGAAGCCACAAAGCTTATTGAAGATAGTTTGCGGGATTACATAATTTATCCCAAGGTTTCAATAATCCCCTTTGAAGCCAGAAGCTCTACAATAACCATGCTGGGAAAGGTTACCTACCCTGGAGTTTTCGAGATAAAAGGGAGAATGAGAATACTGGATGCCTTGGCAAGTGCGGGTGGATTAGCCCTGGGTTATTTCCAAAATAATTCGGTGGAATTGGCGGATTTGGAGCGAACTTTCATGATCCGTAATAACAAACTGCTGCCTTTGGATTTTGTGGAATTGGTGCAGAAGGGGAACATGCTATACAATATCCCACTACTGGATAAAGATTATATTTACATTCCCTCTGCCATAAACCGTGAAGTTTACATCATTGGGGAAGTGAATCAGGAAGGGCACTTCTTCTATCAGGAGAATATGACCCTGATGCAAAGCATCACTTTTGCTCAAGGGTTCAAGGATACTGCTCAATCCACTGTTTATGTAATAAGGGGAAATCTATCACATCCACGTTTGTTCAAGATAGATACCAAAGCTATCCTAAAGGCTAAAGTGCGGGATTTCCGTTTGAAGCCAAGTGATATTGTTTACATCCCCAAACATCCCATTGCCAAATGGAACGATGTGATAAACAATGTGTTGCCTACTCTTCAAGCTGCACAATCTGCCTGGTTCCTAAACCAAGTTGTTCAGGATATGAAAGATAACTAAACAGGTTGCCACAGTAATTGGGCGAATGAAACGGCTAAAAAAAAGTAAATGATAAGCATGGGGGTTTTCTCGTGACAGAAGCCATGGCTAACGTAAAGTATGCTGTTTTTTTTGCAACTCTTTTCGTTGGAGTTCCCCTTGGTTACTTTCTTTCGCTAAAGTATTCGCTGGCAGAAAGGATTGTATTCTTTCTAATGATGTTTTTCACCGTTAGGATGGAGGATATTAATTTTGTTTCGCGGGAAGCATACAGGCTTACCTCGCGTGGTTTCGAAATTGGCATGGTAGATATTGCTACCATTATAATCCTGTTATTGGTGATTCACCGAAAAAAGCAGTATAACGTACACATCCCCCCCGGATCTTATTTTTACTTCGCCTATTTCGCTTTTAGTGCCATATCTATAATAAACTCCTCTGTGGTTCTGTTTTCCATGTTCGAATTGTGGAAGATGGTAAGGATGTATATATACTTCTTTGTGGTTTACAATTATGTGAACGACTTCAAGAAGTTTAACGACTTTCTAAAAGGAGTTGCTGCTGTAACAATATACATCTTTTACGAGGTGATCAAGCAGAAATACTGGGAGGGTAAGTTTCAATCTCCGGGTCCATTCCCCCACCAAAACTCCTTGGTTATGTACACTATCATCCTGGGGTCATTGATGTTCGCTTACCTCATTAACAAAAAATCCATTCCACCTTTCAAATTCACCTTGTGGCTTTTATACTTCAGTATGAGCGCTGTGATAATAGTATCGTCCCTATCCAGAGCCGGAATTGTGCTATTTGGTATTTCCATTGTTATCATACTGGGGTTATCGTTTTTCAGTGGAGTTACAGGGAAAAAGGTGTGGGTTTCTATGCTGATAATCTTTATGTCCATTTTGGTTTTTGCCAAAGCCTGGGATTCTATCAGCGAACGATTTAGAACCGCTCCGGAAGCTTCGGCAAACGTACGCAAAGAGCTGGCAATTGCTTCACTAAGAATGGCTAAGGACAAATCACTGGGAATAGGGCTGAACAATTTTGGGATAAAGATAAACCCGCCTTATCCCTACAGCAGCCATATTGAAATGAACAATCCAGATGATGAGGACGAGCAGAATGGCTTGGTGGAAACCATATATCTGATGATTGCAGCAGAATCCGGCTGGCATACTTTGGGGATTTTCTTTTGTTTCATCTTCTATTTTTACTTTCTAAACCTCCGCAACTATTTCCGCTACAGAAATACCGAATTCCACTTCTTTTCCATAGGAATGATAGGAGGGTTGCTGGCGATATATCTGGAATCCACTTTGGAATGGGTGCTGAAGCAAACCAACAATTACTATCAATTGATGTTAATTTTTGCTATGATAGCTGTAATGAGCAAGCTGGAAAACAGGTATGCCAAAAACAAAATGCAATTACCCCAAAATCTTTCCCTTAAACAGCAAAGAAGAGTGGATAGACAGCAAAGATTAGCCAGGGAGGCAAGTTTATAATGCTGAATGATAAGGAGAAAAAACCTGTAAACAGCAGAGGTATCAACGATAACTTAAGCCACGAGCAACGCAAGGAAATGATGAATCTAATGAAGCGGATGCTTCCTCCGGTGCCTTCCCTGGGAATCGTTGATATTCGTTTTTCCTTTTGGTTTTTCCGGCATTGGTATATCGTAATAATCTTTGGTAGGGACACCAGGAATCAATTTAAAGCCATAGACAAGGGAGATATGGATAAAAGCCTTACTTCCATTGCCAAGATCTTTACCTATATCCTCATGGCACTTATTTTGCTTATTATGTTCACCTTCCTGCTATACATGCTAAAGAGTTATTTGGGTATAGATTTGTATCCTGATACACATTTTCCCGAAATGATTAAAGAAACCTTTACAGGTAGCAAATGAGAATTCTGTGTATCTCCAATTATTATCCTCCCTACTTCGAGGGAGGATACGAGATTTCGGTAAAAGAAAGCATGGATTACCTTGCAGAGATGGGTCACGAAATATTTATACTTTGTGGCAGCAAAGGCGTGGCAAATCCCTCCCTGAATTGGGAATACATACCCCGGGAACCCGTTAGAACTCTGAAGTACATCAATTATCAGCACTCCTCTTTTATGGACAAACACAAGGTGGAGGTTTTTAACTATAAAGCAACTATAAAGGCACTTAAACAGCTTTGTCCGGATTTGGTTTATTTTGGAAACATGAAGGCAATTTCCATAGCTCCGGTAATTGCTGCTCAAAACCTAAAAATCCCACGTATCTTCGATGTGGGTGATATTTGGCTAAGAATTTACACATCCCCATCTCTAAAAAGCCGCTTATTCCGTTTTTTAAAACGTATTCTTCCTTTCACTGTGGGAGGAGATATTCATCTGGATCCTGTTATCATCGTATC
>JAQVMI010000325.1 GCA_028703735.1 Candidatus Cloacimonadota bacterium
CATTAAACAAGCTGTATAATGCAGGTGATTTCTCCGATACAAAAAGTGACATTGGAATTGTGGCACCTTTTAGAGCTATGATTCATGCCTTGCATAAAGCGATGCCTACTGCTTATTAGGGAATCACTATTGATACCGTTGAACGATTTCAAGGCTCTGAACGTGAGACCATTATCTTGTGTTTGCCGCTTCGCTTTGCAGGTAACTTAAAGCAAATTGAATCACTATCCGACGATGGTAGTGTAGATCGTAAACTTAATGTAGCCCTCAGTAGGGCAAAACAACGGATAATAATTCTGGGAAATCTCTCCCTTTGCAGGGCTTCAGAGCACTACAGACGTATTATCCAGGATATTGAAAATCATGGTATAATTGTGGATAGCACCTCTGCCATGAAAGAACTAACTAAACCAGATTAAAACCAGGATACCTGTTCATACAGGATCTTTAAGGAGATAAACATGGCTAACCAACAACCTCAACAAAACCAAATCCAGATCAAAATTGATGAGAAGGTAGGAGAAGGCACTTATGCCAATTTCTTCGTGATCACCAATTCACCCTCCGAGTTTATTATGGATTGCGGACGCATTTTACCCGGAATACCAGATGCCAGAATCTATACCAGGGTTCTGATGACTCCTTCTCATGCCAAGCAGCTTATGCAGCTGTTGGAAAAGAATATCGAAACTTATGAAAGCCAATTTGGAGAAATTAAGGTTCAGGGGCAAAACGAGAATAAATCTATTGGGTTTAAATCAGATAAGTAATACAACTTCCTTATGTTGCACTATATAATCGTACTTTCACACGCCTCGTGTGAGGACAGTCGGGGCGACTGTGATTACGTACTTTCACACGCCTCGTGTAAGGACAGACGGGGCGTCTGTTATTACGATGTGTATAGCTTCTATGGGGAAAAAGTATAGACTCAGCTAAAACCAGGACAGGGGTTGCTGTTATATGCAGATATAACAGCAACCTCTGCACTAAGGCTGAAATATTTACTTTAGGAGATACTAATGCGGCGGTTAAGTGTTGTTCTGATTCTACTACTATGGATATGTACAGGTGCTGCTAAAACTATTAGTGGCAAAGTGATTGCAGTGAAGGATGGCGATACTATTGTAGTGCTAAAAAACAAAAGCTCCTACACTATCAGGTTAGATGGCATAGATTGTCCAGAGAAGAGACAAGCCTTTGGAGATAGGGCTAAACGCTTTGCGTCGGATAGAGTGTTTGGCAAACAGGTTCGGGTGCAGTATAGCAAAAAAGACCGCTACCAAAGGTATCTTGGTGACGTTTATTATAATGGCAATAAGTGCCTGAACCGTGAACTGCTAAAAGCAGGCTTAGCCTGGCACTATAAGCAGTATAACAAAAATCCAGAATTAGCTAAACTGGAGCAAAATGCCAGGAAAAGGAAGGAAGGCTTATGGGCTGATGCCTATCCTAAAGCACCCTGGGATTTTCGCAGAACAAAAAAGCCCAAAAACAAAGCTTAACCCCATTCACTGCGAAAGCCTTTTACGCTATCAATCATATATTTAAAGAGTGAGGTCTAAAAATTATTGACAGTTTTCGCCTCTTTTTAGAATCCGTAAAAAACAAAAAAATGAATTCCTGGAGGAAGTATGATCTATCGCGTACTTGCGATTAACCCCGGTTCCACATCTACCAAGATTGCTGTTTACGACAACAAAACACCTTTGTTCGAGAAAACCCTGCGTCATGATCCCTCAGAATTGGATAAGTTTGGCGGAATTATAGAGCAGTATGAATTCCGTAAAACTCTGGTATTGGAAGCTATGGACGAGAATAATGTTAGCCCCAATAGTTTACATGCTGTTGTAGGCAGGGGTGGTTTGGTACGCTCTGTTAGCGGTGGAACCTGGAGCATTTGTGATGCCATGCTAAAAGATCTGAAAGACCCTTCTTTATGGGGTCGCATTCATGCCTCAAATTTAGGTGCTTTTATCGCAAAGGCTATTGCTGATCCCTTGCATATCCCAAGTTTTATTGTTGATCCTGTGGTTGTGGACGAGTTTGATGATATCGCCAGAATTTCCGGTATTCCAGAGATCGAGCGAAAGAGTTTGTTTCATGCCCTTAATATACGCTATATTGGTAGGTTATTAGCAGCAGATATGGGAAAGGACATCAGCAGAGCAAACCTCATTGGAATTCACATGGGAGGTGGAATATCTGTGGCTGCCATGAAAAACGGAAGAGTTGTAGATGTAAATAATGCCTTATTGGGAATGGGACCATTTTCTCCTCAACGTGCGGGTGCTTTGCCTATTGGTGACCTTTTAGATATGGCATATTCTGGAAAATATACTCAAAAGGAATTATCGAATTATCTTACCAAAAGTGCCGGTTTGATGGCATATCTGGGAACCGATAGCGGAATAGAGATTAACAAGCGCATCGAAGCCGGAGATACACATGCCAAAACTATCCAGGATGCCATGTGTTATCAAGTGGCAAAAGAAATTGGTGCTTGTGCCACAGTTTTAAGTGGAAAAGTGGATGGAATTTATCTTAGCGGGGGATTGGTTTACAATGCCCATATTGTAGATGCCATAAAGGAACGCACCGAATTCATTGCTCCCCTTTACCTGTATCCCGGAGAAAAGGAAATGGAAGCTTTGTGTCAGGGAGGGGTTCGTGTGCTTAGTGGCATAGAGCCAGCTCAGGATTATCCCTATTGAAATATTACCTCTGGTTTGCCCTGCTTTTGGCATTTAGTTCGCTAAGTGCCGAAAGCTGGACAGTGCTTGTTTACATGGCAGCAGATAATAATCTTGCCCAACAAGGAAGGCTGGATTTAAACAGCATGGAATCAGTAGCTCAACCAGCAGGGTTAAACCTTATTGTTCAGGCAGATTTTCCAGAAGGAGCATACAGGTATAGAATCACTCAAGACAATAGTACTGCCATAACCTCACCTGTGCTCTCGAATCTGGGAACCATAGATAGTGGAAATCCCTATACACTTAACAATTTTCTTAGATGGGGTTACGAAAGCTTTCCTTCAGATCGCACCATGCTAGTCATTTGGTCGCATGGAGATAGCTGGTACAAAAACGAAGGAAAGTGGATTTGTCCCGATGATAGTGCAGAAAACCTGATTAGCATCTCCGAGGGAGATTTGGCTAAGGCTTTTGTCTCTATCCCCAAACTGGATGTTTTGCTTTTTGATGCTTGCAGTATGCAGGGAATTGAAGTGCTTGGGGAAGTTCATTCTTATGCAAATTACCTCATTGGTTCGGCAGATTTGGTTCCTGTGAATGGCTTTCCTTATGAAACTATTATTCCCTTGTTCGAAGGAACCATCGATTCCATCCTGCAACAAATACCACTTTTGTATGTAGAATCATATTATCCCG
>JAQVMI010000326.1 GCA_028703735.1 Candidatus Cloacimonadota bacterium
GTTATAATAAGGATATGTAGCACTTTATATAGACCTTTATTT
Organism: Candidatus Cloacimonadota bacterium; assembly: GCA_028703735.1. Lineage (GTDB taxonomy): Bacteria > Cloacimonadota > Cloacimonadia > Cloacimonadales > Cloacimonadaceae > Cloacimonas. Next base: position 43 of record JAQVMI010000326.1, read on the forward strand.
TGATATGCCATAAAAACCGTAGTTACATTCGCCTCGAATGTTTGTAATAACTCTGCACTCGGGGCGAGTGCAATTACGATCTGGACAATTGAACTCCAGTGCCTGAATTGGGTTTAATCGTAATGTGCCGCTTTAGAAATCTGCTCACAAATCGTATTGGAACAAAAACTTGCGGTTCTTTTCCTGCTCTTCAGGAGTTGTTTTCCCCCCGGGTTTATTGAACTTTTCTCTTCTGGAATCGAAGCATGCTATACTTTCCTGCAAACAGCTCTGCCAGTTTTTGGGGTTAATCTTTAAAAAAACAGAATACATAGAGATGAAGCTTGTTACGTATTCACAGAACTTTTTATGTGGCATATCCGCAGCCCAAAACAGCAGAAGATGAGTTACATCGCGCTCGGGAAAATCTATCCTGCTATCCGAAAAATCTATAAAATAGAACGAATTACCTGTTAAAAGGATATTGGCAGGTTGATTATCTATGTGGCACAAACACTTTCCAGCCTTCAGGGTTGTATTATGAAATCCTGCCAGACAAAGACCCAGTTTAGCAGCATCAAACCCATCTTTGCTATCTAAATATGGAATGCCAAAGATACGCTCCATCTTTATCCAGTCTGGCTGCTGCGAAGCCATAAGCTCTGGCACCATAGGCGAATCCAACAGATACACCTTCAGCTCTTTTTGGAATTCCTGGGCTGAAGCAAAGTATTTTATCACATAGTTATCACCGATAACGATATTGGGGGTTACCTCTGTTTTAATCAAGAGAAACGCGGACAATCTTATTGGAGGTTAACAAAGGCACAATCAGTTCATTATTTGGCAAGTAGTAATAGATATCCGCTGCTCCTGCCATGTTCTTATACTTGGCGATGAAACGATTCTGCTCCTGAGGGATTTCGAAAATCATCTTTTCTGCCCAGGAACTGATGTAGATTCTACCCAAATCGTCTATGGCAATGCCATCCAAATCCGAATACATGGTATCCATAAAAACCCGGACACTATTATCTATAAGGCTAAGCGATAGAATGGAAGATTGCTTGGTCTGCCCCACTATGAACATCTGATCTCGCGGCATATCATATACAATCCCATTGGGTGCTTTTAACAAAGGGCTAATTATCTTTTCTGCTTTCTTGGTTGATACATTCAGCATGAAAAGGCAACTTGCCTTGGTGTCTGTAATAAACAGCTTGCCGGTTTTATCAAAAACTAGATCATTAAGCAATTTAGCATCCGGAATTGGAATCGTATCACTCAATTTTGCAGATTCAATATCCACGATCTTAATATTGGTATCATCAGCGATGAATAAGTTTCCATCTTTAATCACTATGCCCCGGGGAGATTGCATGCCACTGCTTAGAAACTTTTCGTGCTTTCCTGCCAGGGTCATACTGGTGATACTACCTCCCTTAACATTGCTGATAAGGAAACGCTTGCCCACGCTATCAAAAGCAATGCTTTCCGGACCCTGCAAGGGGCTTTTTAAGCCATACCAAACAAACACGGCAATCATAGCAGCAAAAACCAGAATTAGTAATAGAATATATTTACGCTTCATTTTAAGCTCCAGGTGCAACCCTCGGGTGTATCCTTCAGTTCCACTCCCAGCTTGGCAAGATCATTGCGTATTTTGTCTGATAGTGCCCAATCCTTGTTTTCCCTGGCACTTTTGCGGTAGCTGATAATAAGTTGAATTAGTTCATCTGTAATAATGGGAATGGTATTAACAGCTAAACGCTGCCCGATATTTTGGAAGAACCCCAAAACACTTCCCAGCTTTACCAAAAGAGTAGCAGCAGCCATGCGTTCATCCACTTCGGCTGTGTTTATCCTGGCTATGTGGCTAAGCTCGAAGAGCACTGCTATGGCTTTGGCAGTATTAAAATCATCATCCATTGCAGCAATGAAATCTGCTTCTAGATCATTCAGTTTAGATAAATTGGATGGTTCATTCTGCACGTTGATTCCGGTATTGCTAAGATAATCTACAGATTTTAGCGCAGCATAGAAATTCGCCACTGCTCTGCCGGATTCTTCGATAAGTTCACGGTTAAAATCTATGGGACTGCGATAATGCTTGGAGAGAAAAAAGAAACGGATAGTTTCCGGATCATGCTCCTTAAGGATGTCCCGGGCAGTGAAGAAATTCTTCAGGCTCTTGCTCATTTTCTCGCCATCTACATTCAAGAATCCATTGTGCATCCAATAGTTTGCCAATGGCTTGCCGGTTAAGGCTGTAGCCTGAGCCAGTTCGTTTTCGTGATGAGGAAAAAGCAGGTCTATACCACCGCCATGAATATCGAAGGTTTCTCCCAAAAACTCCTGGCTCATCACCACACATTCTGTGTGCCAACCGGGACGACCTTCACCCCAGGGGCTATCCCATTTGGGTTCTCCGGGTTTACTTTTTTTCCAAAGAGTAAAATCGGTGGGATTTCGTTTGTTAGGGTTATCTGCAACTCTTGCTCCCACCATCTGGTCTTCCATTTTTTTGCCAGAGAGAGAGCCATAGCTTGCCAAACTTGCCGTATCAAAATACACATCACCATTAGCCTCGTAAGCATGGTTATTTTTTACCAATGCAGCAATGTAGGCTATTATAGAATTAAGCATATCGGTGGCTCGTGGCTGATGTGTGGGAGGCATTATCCCCAAAGCACGGCAATCCTGTATAAAGGCATCGCTATATTTATCCGCAACAAGCTTGAAATCTATCTCTTCTTCAATAGCCTGAGCTATAATCTTATCATCAATATCTGTAATGTTCTGCACATAGTTTACTTCGTTTCCCTTGAACTCGAAATAACGCCTGACCACATCAAAAAAAATGAAGGCACGGGCATTGCCAATGTGAAAGTAGTTATATACTGTTGGTCCGCAGGCATAAAGGCTAATCTTACCAGGAATTATTGGAACAAATTCTTCCTTTTTGCGGGATTTACTGTTGTAGAGCAGCACTATTTAATCTCCTCTTTAGAGTTTCTATCATTATTTGTAAACTACCATTTTCTCGGTAAGCTCCACGCTTTTACCATCGGTGTTTTTGGCAGTCACTTTTACAAAGTAGGTGTTATTCGCCAGGTTATTTCCCCTATCGTCCAAGCCATCCCAGCGAATACTGTTAAAGCCTTGCCTGCCGGAGGTTTTAATGTTTTTAATTCTATTCCCGCGAATTGTGTAAATACCGATATTCACTTCGGCATTGGAGGAAAGAATGAAGCTTACATAGCCATCTTTGCTTATGGGATTGGGATAAATAAGCAAGCGTTCAATTATGAGCTCCGTTCCCTTTTTGGCTTCGAAGCTTACTGAGGCTACCGCTGGCAGGTTAAAAT
>JAQVMI010000327.1 GCA_028703735.1 Candidatus Cloacimonadota bacterium
CATGTGGCTAAATCCTGATATAGGCAAACAGCACAGGATAAAACCAAGCCAAACCCAAAGGGTTTTGCGGCAATTAATTAGCTTTTTTTGCATGCAACATGCCATACTACTAATCTTTATCCTGAATCTCTGTTTGGCAGAGGTGCACAAGGTGTTCCACATCTTTTTGCTTTAGCTTCAGTTCGCGGGCAATTTCCTTGGGTGTCCATCCATCTGCAAGCAGCTTACTTACCATGCGTTTAAGGGTTTTTGTCTCCAATCCTGTATTTGCTTCATTCAGTTCCGGTGCTTCTGGACGTGGCTTTGTTTTGAGTGGTTTTTTCTTTAGCAGCCCAGACAGCAGAAAAATGAATAGAGATAGCAAAACAGCCTCTACCAGAACTATTGGCAGAAAGCTGAGTAGCTTAGACCCTTTGCAGGTATTAGCTTCTGTTACAGGAGGACATACTGCTTTATAATCCTGGCTGTGTGAAACCGTATCAGGCTTTTGCACAGGGGGTTCAAGCTGATTTGGAGCTTGTTCTTCTTCGTTTATTGGAGGGGGTGGTGGCAAGGGTTCTTCGTCCGCATGAATTTTTGCCAGCAAGCCTTTGGCGGGAGGATAGTATGCAGATTGTGCCGGAATTTGCATCAGGATTTTTGTGGCGCGGTCACTTTGCCTTTTGGTGAGCAAAACACCCCAATGGTAAAGTATCTGTGCATCCTTGGGGTAATCGCGGTTAAGCTCAAAATACTCGTTATCTGCACTATTCAGTTTCCCTGTTTCGGCATAGAAATTTGCAATGCTTAGGCGTTCATCCTTATTGGGTGAGGTTTTAAAGATATCTATCACAATCCGGTAGGGATTAGCATAACTGGAGCGTTCATAGCGGAAGTTCTGCTTCACCTGAAGCTGAATGGTGCTGCCTTCTTGCTGTATTCCGCTAAGTAATCCACCCGCTACAAAAGCAATCTGAGCCGCATTTTGGGGAAGCGAGCTATCTATGGAAACCTCAAGAGTGGAACCAGAAGTGCTTATTTTACAAAGTTTTTGCTGTGATAACACCACAACCACACGCACAACTGCCGAGTTGTGATCCTCCATATAAACCCTGGTAAACTCTGCTGAAGCAGCCAAAATCCCCAGGCTAATTGTAAGCAGCAAAACACAGATAAATCTTTTCATCTACACTCCTGTTTTATTATGTTCCAGATACTTCCCTTTCTGGTTCGTCTGTTATAAGTTCGAATGTATCCAACGCAATTTGCAATTCTTCATTGGTGGGAATCACTAAAATGGTGATGGGGGAATAATCCTGAGAAATAATGCCGGCATTAGCCCCAATTTGCTTGTTCAAATCACGGTTTATATGAATTCCAAGATTTTCCAGCCGAGAGCAGATTCGCTGCCGCATCTTTATGCCAAATTGCCCAATTCCACCTGTGAAAACGATGATATCAACCTTGATTAAATTGGCAACATAAGCTCCGATATAACGACGGATACGATATGCATAGGTATCCAAAGCTTCAATGGCATCCTGATTTCCCTCTTCTGCTGCTGCCTCAATATCTCTTAGATCACTGGAAATTCCCGATAATCCCAATAATCCGCTTTTCTTGTTTAGAATATTGTGCAAATCGTGAAAATCGAAGCCTCTTTCTTCCAGATAAAAGATTATGGAAGGATCCAGATCTCCACTACGAGTTCCCATCATTAAACCTTCCAAAGGCGTAAACCCCATGGATGTATCTACAGAACGTCCTGCCTGAATTGCAGTTATGGAAGCACCATTACCCAAATGACAGGTAATCAGATTGGTGTTTTCGGGACTGCGTTTCATCATCTGAACTGCAATTCCAGCCACGTATCTATGGCTTGTTCCATGAAATCCATAACGTCGGATGCGGTATTTTTCGTAAAACTCTCTGGGAATACCATATAAATATGCACTGGGTGCCAAAGTTTGATGGAAGGCTGTATCGAATACTGCAACCTGCGGAATACCCTTAAAAATTGCTTCTGCTTCATGAATTCCGGTTAAATTTGCGGGATTGTGCAAGGGGGCAAGTTCACAATTTACCTCTATAGCAGCGGTAACATCTGCATCTATTACTACCGATGAAGAATATTGATCTCCGCCATGAACAACCCTGTGTCCAATACCTGCAATTTGGCTGATACTGCTAAGGATTCCCGCTTTGGGATCCAGCAGAGCAAGCATCATTGCTTCAAAAGCTACACGGTGATTGGGGATTTCCAGATGCATTTCATACTTTCGGGTTCCATATTCCTGGCATATTCTACCTCCGGAAAGCCCGATTCGCTCTACTAAACCTTTACCGAGACTTATCTGTCCTGGCATCTGGTAAATTTCATACTTCAACGAGGAACTGCCACAATTGATCACGAGAATCTTCATTAAACGTTTCCTGCTTAGTTAATTCTGGCTGCAAACCTGTAAATGTTCACTTTTGGTACCAGCATGCTTTGCCAGAGGTTTTCAAGCTTTTTGGTAAAGGAAATTATGGCAAGGTTTTTTTTGGCTGAGCGCATATTTTGTGCAGATGGAGTTATTTGGGTAAAAACCACGAATGCGATATAGGTAATGAAGCTTAGGGTTGGATTAAATATCCCAAATTCAGCATTATGACTCTGTTTTTCTCATTGCCATATTCCTTTTTGAAAGTGTTTGTTAAACCCAATTCATAGCGAAGCCCAACCATAATGTTGTTCATGATAACTGCATCAGCCCCAACGCTTAACCCAATTTCAAGTGAATTTCTGTAGTCTCTTGCGTAACTAAAGTAGTCATCTTCAAGTGTCCAATCCCAAAAATCATTTTTGTTTTTGGTTTCTTGCCAGGCAATGAAAAGAAAGCCTACATTGGGTCCAAGATAGGGTTGAATCTTGATATCGGGAATTTCCACGCTGTATTTGCAAAGGATTGGTATCTGCACATAATGGTAGCTCATTCCTTTAAAGTATTCATTGTTAGGGGTTTTATAACCCTTAATGGAGTACATCAATTCTGGTTGGATAATAATATTGTTAGCTAAGGGTAGCTGCATTAATGCACCAATATGAAAGGCAAGCTTGGGATCGGTGGTAACATCCACATCAAAATGATTATCATTCTCGTCGGTAGCTTCCATAGTCTGCTTTACATTGCAGAAATTAAGTCCTGCCTGAAACCCCACAGTTGGCAGAATCCCGAATTGCGTTTGAGCAAAAAGAGCACCCACACACATTGTGAGTGCAATGATTAGCAAAATGATGTTTTTCATACATCTCTCCTTTTTTTACTGCAACAATGGCTATTCTGTTCGTTAGCCAATATTTTAGCTTAGTGCAGAGTAGTTGAAGCCTAAAATTCGTCAATAATAATATTAGCCAATAATCATTTG
>JAQVMI010000328.1 GCA_028703735.1 Candidatus Cloacimonadota bacterium
AGGGGACATAGAAGGACCTATATTGGAGCAATGCCAGGTAAGATTCTTATGGAGATAAAACGTCAAGGAACTGCGAATCCCGTTTTTATGCTGGATGAAATTGATAAATTGGGACGTGATTTCCGTGGAGATCCTGCTTCGGCATTATTAGAAGTTTTAGATCCCGAACAGAACAATAACTTCGTGGATAATTACATAAACCTTGCCTATGATCTATCCGAAGTTATGTTCATTACCACAGCGAATTCTTTGGATACAATACCACCTCCCTTGCGAGACCGCATGGAGATCATAGAATTCACCAGCTATCTGGAGCACGATAAAATTGAAATTGCCAAGCATTATCTTATCCCCCGGGAACAGGATGATAACGGGCTGAAAGATCAGGATCTAACTATTAATAAATCCGCTTTGCAAGAGCTAATTCGCTACTATGTCCGTGAGGCGGGTGTGCGAAATTTACAACGCAGAATTGGCTCTATCTTCCGCAAAATTGCCCGTGAGGTTGCCATGGGGAAGATTCAGAAGTGGCAGATCAAGGCAGAGGACATCAGCAAATATCTGGGTCCCCGAAAATACACCCTGGACATGGCAAACCGCAAACCTGAAGTGGGAGTTGCCACTGGATTAGCCTGGACAAGCTATGGTGGAGAAATACTTTTTTGCGAAGCCATTAGAATGCCTGGCAAGGGCAATGTACTGCTAACAGGTTTATTGGGTGATGTTATGAAGGAATCTGCCCGGATAGCTATAAGCTACCTAAAAGCTAATCACAAGGCATTTAATATAAACCCCAAGGATTTTGAAACTGGTGATGTTCATGTTCATTTCCCATCCGGAGCTGTACCAAAGGATGGTCCCTCTGCCGGAATAACTTTAACTGTAGCGCTTGCTTCCCTATTAACGGGTCGCAGAGTTCGCCACGATATTGCTATGACGGGGGAAGTGACCCTGCAAGGAAAGGTACTGGGTATTGGCGGTGTTAAGGAAAAGTTATTAGCAGCAAGGCGTGCAGGTATTAAAAAAATAGTATTACCTGAAGAAAACCGCGAAACCCTTTCAGATTTTCCTGCTGAGATTTTGGCTGGTATGGATATTAGCTTTGTAAGCGAGGTGATGGATGCTATCAAACTGTTGCTTATGCCATCGGATAAAAAAGCAGAAATTCTGCAAAAAAGTGATATAATGAATGCATCTGTTACCCCTGAGGACAAGCCTAAACGAAAAAGAGCTATAAAGTAAAAAATGATGGATTATGGAACGCTATCCTAATATAAGTATCCTACTGAACATTCCCCAGAAATACATACCCAAGGCGGAGTTCGTACTACGTACATATTGCTATATATTGCGCCTTAATCCCAAATTCATGTATGGGGCTCACTACGAAGGAGCACATCTTTATTATGGGTTACCTTCGCAATATGATTACCCCTTGAAGATTTATTACGAACCAAAAACAGCAGAATTCTTTGAAAAGAGAGAACTATACCCCTTGGATAAGGTAAGCTTTTGCAAGTTCACGGGGGAGCATATACCATTTCTGTTTTCCCAGGGCGGTGGTTTGTTCTCCTTTTCCGAGGAATCTTGTTTCTTTCGCAAGGATATAATTGCCGGAGGTTTCTATTTTTTAACCTGTTGGCACGAGTTTATCTTAAGTCATTATGGAGTTAAGGCTCCTGCAAGTGAGGTTGGTAACAAAAGTGCTAATACCCAAAATCAAAACCCCGGAAAGGGTAGGGTAGATTTCAAGCAAAGTTTGCAATATAGATGGGATTTTACCGAGATTCCTGTGGTGGATGTTTATTGCCAAATGCTACTATACGCAATGGGTAAGTATTGTCCTCAATTTGTTCGGGATACCAATTGGGCAGAAAACAAAAAGTTTGCAGTGTCTCTCTCGCATGATATAGATTACTGGAACTATTGGGATGGCTCGGCTAAGCTGGATGCCTTCAAATACAATCTGCGGACTTTCTTAAAAAGACCCCTAAATGCTACTTACAAAATAACCGGGCATTTTTTGCATAAAAACCTGATTTATAATCATTGGAAAACGCTAAGAACTCTTGCCCGGAAAGAACATGAAAAGGGTGTGCGCTCCACCTGGTTTTTACTTGCCAGGGATGATTTTGAAGACAAACGCCAGAATTATATTTCTGATGTTTTGGCAAGAGAACAGATTAGTGATTTGTTAAGCCAACAGGAAGTTGGTTTACACGGCTCACCTGAATCTGCCTTCGATCAGGATGTATTGCATGAAGAACTTCAAAATTTGAAAGATTTGGGGTTCAAACCTACAGGATATAGAACTCATTTTCTTAATTTCAATTATCAGAAAAGCTTTGCCATCTTGGAAGCAGAGGGGATAAAATACGATTCCACTTTAGGCTATTGGGAGAATATTGGCTTTAGAGCTGGAATATCATTCCCCTTTTTCCCGTTTAACATTGCAGAAAACAGACCCTTCAGGGTGCTGGAAATTCCCTTGATTGTTATGGATACTACCCTGTTTTCTCACAAGGCAATGAACATGAGCTATCATAGTTCCAAGAGATCTCTAAGACGCCTGATAGATGTGGCTGCCAAATATCAATCGCACCTATCTCTATTGTGGCACAATACAACCTTTGATCCCATAGATTACCCTTTATGGGGTACTTTATATTGGGAAACCATAGATTATGCCTTAAAGAAGCAGGGATGGATTACCTCTTTGCACAATATTTATGAAGAATGGGTTAACCTCAGCTATTAGCCAAAGGGGTAGTAAATGAAAACACTTTTATGGAAAATCTTCTTTATCCTGTTTATGCTTTTCTGTTTATTGGCATATTTACTGTTTGTTATTCTAAAGCTGATATTGCCACCAGCGAAGTATCATGCAGGGGTACAGTGGGTTGTGAGGTTTTGGGCAAGAACCACCTTGCTTAGTACAGGAAGCACTGTAAATGTGGAAGGTAAGGAAAATCTGCCCCAACATAGCAACATCTGCTTTGTCAGCAATCACCAGGGTATGTTTGATATACCATTGGTGCTCGGTTTTATCGGTATCTCCACAGGTTTCATAGCTAAACAGGAACTCTTTAAAATACCTGTGCTTAGCCATTGGATGCGTGAAATACCATGTGTGTTTATAGATAGGGGTAGCGCACGCAAAGCTATGGATTCTTTCCATAAGAGTGCCGAGGTTATTAAAGCAGGGCATCCCATGGTAATTTTTCCAGAAGGAACCCGTAGCAGAAGCGATAATATGGGAGAATTTCATCTTGGGAGTTTGAAGCTGCCATCTATGGCAAATGCTACAATTGTACCCTCGGTTATCAAGGGCAGCTGGAGTATTTTCGAGATAGATAAAAAGATTCATAAAACCACT
>JAQVMI010000329.1 GCA_028703735.1 Candidatus Cloacimonadota bacterium
CCACCAAAACACCCAAACCCTTTTGGGGTGACATAAAGACCGCATGTGTTTGCCCTACAGAATATTGTGTCGCCCTTACAGGGCTTACATATTATGATTCTCTGTTCCTGAGGTTCCGCTAAAGCTCCACCTCAGGCTATAGAATTTCGCTCTTCCAGAGCTTGAAAGATTGAGCTACCAAAAATCCTGAAGAATATGAGGCTCTGTTTCACCAGATAACAATCTATGAATTGTGTTCCATATTAAGGCAGGAGTCATTAGAGCCTAAACCAGTTTTGAATTACATTTATCTCCTATGGCTCTAAGGACTCATGTCGGCAATTATCACAAATGCTTAGCAACTAATAAACATACAGTTAACGGACGCATTAGTCCTTTGCCCCGCTGATAAATGAACTCCTTTGTCAATTGTGAAAGGGGCAAATGACTCCTGCTGATGCCATAATCATCCGGCAAAACCTCCAATTTCATTCTATTTAGAAAAATCGTATCTTGTTAAAACACCCATAATGATTATCCTATAGATAAATATTCCTTTTTTGGGAGGATGAAATGAAGCCAGACTTTATGAACAAGCTTTCTCATCTTAATACCGGAGGAAATGCAGCACAGATTGTTCAACGGTTTATGCATCACCTGAAGTTCGACCTTGGCAAGGATCAGTTCAGTGCCTCGCCCATGGATTGCTATCTTAGCTTTGCAGCTTCGATACGTGATGTTTTGCTGGATAAATGGCTGATAACACAACCCAAAGAGTACGTAGCAAATCGAAAGCGGGTTTATTACCTATCCCTGGAATACCTTATTGGACGCAGCTTAAATAATGCCATTCTAAATTTGGATTTGCAAAAACAAAGCTACCAAGCCTTAACAGAAATGGGCTTCGATCTTTCTCTGCTAAGCGAATTGGAATGGGATGCAGGCTTGGGAAATGGTGGATTAGGACGCCTTGCTGCATGTTTTCTTGATTCGTTATCAACATTAAAAATAGCTTCTTATGGCTACGGAATACGCTATGAATATGGAATATTCTTTCAGCACATCGTGAATGGCGAACAGAAGGAAAGCCCCGATAACTGGCTGCGTAATGGATCAATTTGGGAAATCCCCCATGCTGAAAGATTGTTTCCGGTTTATTTCGGTGGAACAGTAAGGGAAAACATCCTGGATGATGGAACCAAGAAGCCCCGTTGGGAACCGGCAGAACATGTAATGGCTATGGCTTATGATTACTTGATCCCCGGTTTCCAGAATGAATACGTGAATACCTTACGCCTTTGGAGTGCTAAAAGTAGCAGAGATTTTAACCTAAGCTACTTTAACGAAGGAGATTATGTTCAGGCTGTGGCAAATAAAAACCACAGTGAGATGATTTCCAAAGTTCTGTATCCTAACGACAACAAGATGCAGGGAAAGGAATTGCGCTTGAAGCAGGAATACTTCTTTGTTTGCGCCACCATCCAGGACATCCTGCGTAGATTTGGCAAAAAGCATACGGATTTAAACGATTTACCCAATCAAGCTGCCATTCAGATGAACGATACGCATCCCTCCATTGCAGTGGCAGAACTAATGCGAATTCTGGTGGACGAAAAATCCTTAAAGTGGGATTCCGCTTGGGATATTACTACAAAGTGCATGGCATACACAAACCACACTATACTGCCCGAAGCTCTGGAAAAGTGGCAGTTATCTTTGTTTCAACAGGTTTTACCCCGCCATTTACAGATTATCTATGAGATTAATCATCGTTTTCTTTCCTCTATCAGGCTAAATTCAGCTTTTGACGATTCTGCAATCAGCGAACTCTCCATTATAGAAGAATACCCTGTAAAAAGCGTAAGAATGGCGAATCTGGCAATTATTGGTTCTCACAGTGTAAATGGTGTTTCTGCCTTGCATACAGAGCTATTGAAACACCGGGTTTTTAAAGATTTTTACAAAATCTATCCTCAGCGTTTCAATAACCGTACCAATGGCATCACTCCCAGAAGATGGTTGATGATGTGTAATCCACGCCTTACAGAATTGATCACCAAGGTTATAGGTCCTGCCTGGAAAAACGATCTGTTGCTCTTGAATCAGCTTAACGAATATCGGCATGATGGCATCTTTTTGGAGGATTTGGGCGATGTTAAGCTACAAAATAAGCAGGAATTCTGCCTTTACTATCAGGGAATTCATCACCATTCCTTGAATCCGGATAGTATTTTCGATTTCCAAACAAAGCGTATCCACGAGTATAAAAGGCAGTTGTTAAATGCGTTAAGCATAATTCACCTAATACTTTGCATTCGGCGTGGGGAACATATAACTCCCCATAGTTTCTTCTTTGCAGGAAAAGCTGCCCCAGGCTATTATACCGCCAAGCTAATCATCCGCTTCATCTGTGCCTTGGGCTCGTATATAGAAAAGGACAAGACTCTTTCTGCCCAATTAGGTGTGTTCTTTCTGCCAAACTATCGCGTTTCTCTTGCCGAACGTATTATGCCTGCAGCAGAGATTTCTCAGCAAATTTCCACCTCTGGTACCGAAGCTTCGGGAACCGGTAACATGAAATTTGCTTTAAATGGAGCTTTGACGATAGGTACTTTGGATGGAGCTAATATAGAAATCCGGGAAGCTGTGGGTGAAGGGAATTTCTTTCTATTTGGCATGACCGATGCTGAGGTTCAGGCTTTAAAATCTGGTGCTTACCACCCCTATGACATGGTTCAAAACAATCCCGAATTGAAAGAGATTTTCGAATTCATTGCTTCCGAAGAGCTGAATCCCTTATCTCCGGGATTGTTTACCCCTCTGATGAATCTACTGCTGCATCAGGGAGATAACTACTGTTTAATAGCCGATTTGCCAGATTATCTGCGCGTGAATCGTGAAGCTGCAAAAACATATTTGAACAAACCTCTGTGGAACCGTATGTCCCTGGCTAATATTGCCAATATGGGCAGGTTTTCCTCCGATGAAACCATAAAGGGTTATGCCAGGGAGATATGGGGAGTTTGATACAGGCTTTGTTTTGACGTGCCATAAAAACCGTAATGACTGTCGCCTCGACTGTCTGTAAAACACAGCACTCGTGGCGAGTGCAATTACGATCTGGAATTTCAGTAATGACTGTCGCCTCGACTGTCAGTAAAACACAGCACTCGGGGCGAGTGCAATTACGATCTGTAATGACTGTCGCCTCGACTGTCAGTAAAACACAGCACTCGGGGCGAGCGCAATTACGATCTAAACTCTATGTAGTATTCTCACCTCTGCCCTATCCAAGCAAGATGCCTATAAGCGCAGCTCCAATAAGCATATAGAAGGGGTTTGTTTTATACTTCCATGTTACAATAAGGCATAGCAAAAACACAAGGATGGTAAAC
>JAQVMI010000330.1 GCA_028703735.1 Candidatus Cloacimonadota bacterium
TATCCCACTCAGGCTATTCGGGTTTCACCGGCAAACGGCTCTACTATTGCAGATACCGGCACCAGCTTAAGCTGGATGCCGGGAGTAGTTGCCACTCCCACCGGTTACAGGATTTTCTTAGGCACAGACAATCCCCCCACTAATATGTTAAATGGATTGGATCTGGGCAACACCAGCACCTGTTACCCTGCCGGACTTATGACCAATGCCACATATTACTGGCAAGTGCAAGCCTACAACAGCCTTGGTGATGCACCTCCAGCCACCATTTGGAGCTTTAATATTGCTGTTCAAACCGTTAACACAGAGATCGGCACCGGCACAAGCACAAATCGCTCTCCCTTTGGCACAGGTTATGGCTACGAGCGCGATGCTACGCTATACCTGGCTTCAGAAATAGGTGCACTGCCTCAATCCATACAATCTCTGGCGTGGTATGCCACACGTAGTGTGTCAACCGCTACACCCGTAAAATTGTATCTGAAAGCCACAACTGCCACAGCACTGCCGGCTGTTAACTGGGCTTCCACCATAACCGGCGCTACATTGGTTTTCAATGGTACAATCAATAGCATCACTGCCAATTCCTGGATGAATATCAACCTCAGTTCGGCTTTCACTTTACCCGAGGCAAACAACCTGATGGTACTAATCGAAACAAACTACGGAGGCACGGGCAGCGGTAATTCCCTGGGTGGTGGATTCAGGAACACTAATTATTCTCCCATTAACACACGGCATAAATTTTGGTCGAACAATAACACACCTCCCACCTCCACTGGCAGTTTCGACATTCTGCGTGCCAACATCCGTATCACTTCTGGCGTGGTTTTGCCCAATCCCGCTGTGGTAACTGCCCCAATAAACGTCGCAACGAACGTTGCAATATCTTCAACGCTGAACTGGGCAAGCGGTGGCGGAAACGTTTCCGGCTACAGATTGTATTTGGGAACAGATGGCAACGGTAACAGCACTCCTTCCAACCTGATCTATGGGTTGGACCTGGGCAACAACCTCAGCTACACACCCCCAAGTTCCTTTGCCTTCGCTACAACCTATTTCTGGAAGGTGGTATCTTATAACAGTGCCGGAGCAGCTACTGGCAGTAGTATCTGGAGTTTTACCACCGAGCTGCCTCCAGTGCCAAACGAGGCTGTTCATCCCCTTCCGGCTGATTTGGCTACTGATATAGGGAATGATGCTCAGTTGAGCTGGTCTCCCAATCCTGCAGGAACTGTGCCTACGGGTTACAATGTCTATTTTGGGACTACCAATCCTCCTGCTCTTGTTGGCAATCAAACTGCTACAAGCTACGATCCCGGGACACTGGCTTTTAGCACTACCTATTATTGGCAGATAGATCCCCAAAGTGCCCGCGGATTCTCATCCGAGGCAAATACTCTGCCTGTATGGAGTTTCACTACGGCTTTACCGCCTGTGCCAAATGTGGCGGTGAATCCTTTGCCTGCTGATCTGGCTACCGATATCTTGATAAATGCTTATCTAAATTGGTCACCAAATCCTGAAGGGACTACACCTATAGGCTACAACGTCTATTTTGGAACCGGCAATCCCCCAGATTTGATTGGCAATCAAACTACCACATCATACGATCCCGGCACTCTGGAATACGGCACTACCTACTATTGGCAGATCGATCCTCAAAGTGCGCGTGGCTTCTCATCGGACACAAACATCCTGCCGGTATGGTCATTTACTACGGAGTATTCGCCTTATCCCACTCAGGCTATTCTGGTTGCACCAGCAATCGGAAGCCTGATAAACACCGGCGGTAGCCTAACCTGGTTTGCCGGATTGGGGGCTACACCCACCGGCTATAGGATTTCTCTGGGGACAGATAATCCTCCCACCAACCTATTGAACGCTATGGATCTGGGCAATGTGACTACCTGCAATCCTGCCGGACTAATGCCAAACACTACATATTACTGGCAAGTGCAAGCCTACAACAGCCTTGGTGATGCACCTCCTGCCACTATCTGGAGTTTCATGGTAGCAGCCCAATCAGTTAGTATCGGCACAGGCACCAGCACCAACCGATCACCTTTTGGCACAAGTTTTGGCTTCGAGCGCGATGCCACGCTTTACCTGGCTTCAGAAATCGGCACAGTGTCCCAACCTATCCGCTCCCTGGCTTGGTATGCAACCCGCAATGTATCCACCAGCACTCCCGTAAAAGTGTATCTGAAAGCCACAACCGCCACAGCTCTTCCGGCAGTAAATTGGGCATCCACCATTTCTGGCGCTACCTTGGTGTTCAATGGCACAATCAGCAGCATCACCGCCAACGCCTGGATGAACATCAACCTCAGTTCGGCTTTCACCTTGCCATCCGGCAACAACCTGATGGTGCTTATAGAAACCAACCTGGGAGGCTCAGGCAACGGTAACTTTGATGGAGGTGGCTTCCGAAACACAAACTATTCTCCCAACAACACGCTACATAAATATTGGATGAGCAATTACTCAGCTCCCACTACCACTGGCTCTTTCGATATCCTGCGTGCCAACATCCGCATTTCCAGTTCAACCACTGTGGTGGAACTGCCCGGTTCGGCTGTGGCGTCTTCTCCCCTGATTGGTGCCACAAATGTTCCGCTTACAGCATCACTAAACTGGAACAGCGGAGGCGGAACCGTTTCCGGCTATAGATTGTATATGGGAACAGATGGTTATGGTATCAGCACCCCCACCAACCTGATCTATGGTCTGGACTTAGGCAACACCCTCAGCTACACACCCCCTAGTTCCTTTGCCTATGCTACTACCTATTACTGGCAGGTGATCCCCTTTAATATCAGCGGAACCGCTATCGGTGGCAGCATCTGGAGCTTCACCACAGAAAGCGAACCCGTCCCATCTCTGGATGTCCCCACAAACCTGATCATTGCTTTACAGGATGGAATGGTATATATAAGTTGGGATGCTGTCCCGAATGCTGAATCGTATCAGGTATTCAGTTCTGATGATCCTGATGCTGAAGAGTGGGGCACACCCAGAGCCATCACTGCCACTGCATCATATTCAGAAGCTGCTACGCTAACAAAGCGTTTCTACAGGGTATCTGCATCCTCAGCAGCTATTTCCAGAGTAATTCGGGCGAATGCTACTGAACCACCGTCACCTCTTATCAAGCCAAGGAGGTAGCCAGCTCTGCTGTAAACCATTTATTGCTGATAGGGTTCAAATTCTGCAAAGGATGAGAACCCTTTTTTAGAAATTACTTGCAAGAAAAGCATAGCTGAATTTTAAGGAGACTTAGGATTAGGTTTCGATTCCCCAACCTGCAGCAGATAAACTAATCCAAAGAGGATGAATGAGTTACATTGTTTTAGCCCGAAAATACCGCCC
>JAQVMI010000331.1 GCA_028703735.1 Candidatus Cloacimonadota bacterium
CCAGCAATGAAAAGGGGGTGGCAATCTCCTGATTGCCACGTGTTGATCGGGAGATCAGCACCCCGGCTTTCATGTAAACTCCAAACCAGCTTTTCAATGTGAAAAACACCGGAAATTATCCGAACCAATTTGATTCAAACTGGTTTTAAGGTAATTCACGAGTAAATTATCCTACATAGAATCGATTTTTGAGATAAGGAAAAATTATGGCAAGCAACAGAGTAGAAAAAGCCTGGGAAAGTATGATCAACAATATTCAGGCAAGAACAGGCAAAGCACTAACAGAATGGATAGAGATTATAAACAAGCAGCCGCTAACCAAAACAAGCGAAAAAGTGAAATACCTGAAAACCAATTATGGTATGGGACAGGGCTATGCCGGGCTTGTAATCTATCAAGCCAAAGTGGCGGCAGAAGGGAGGGTTGATACTCCGGAAGAACTTGTTGCCAAACAATATAACGGAAAGGAACAGCTAAAGCAGATTTATGATTTACTCCTTGCAGAAGTACTGAAGTTTGGTTCCGATGTGGAAGTATCACCCAAGAATTCCTATGTAAGCTTAAGACGCAATGTTCAATTTGCCATGTTCACCCCATCCACCAGAACCAGATTCGATATTGCCCTGAAGTTAAAGAATCAGGATGCTTCAGGCGTTCTGGAAGCTTTACCAACCCCCGGAATGTGCACTCATCGCATAAAAGTTAACAGCATAGAGGATATCAATCCTGAAGTGATAAGCTGGCTAAAATTAGCTTATGATATGGCAGAATAAGGCGGATGATGAACTATTCATAGACAAAAAATGCCATTTTGCACAATGAACCCCAGAAAGTGCTTAATAAACACCATACAGGAGTATCTGATGTTCAAAGATCGTGGTTACAAACGGTTACTTATATTAGCCTTAGCATTGTTTGCGGTTGTCTGCCTAAATGCAGCTTACCTGAACAATATGCCTGTAACGGTTACACAGCCGGATGGGAAAACTCTGGAATGCCTTGCCAGCGGTGACGAATATCACAATTGGCTACACGATAAGGACAATTACACCATTATCCGCAATCCTGATAATGGCTTCTATAGCTATGCAGAATTTAAGGGTGATGATGTGGTTGCCAGCCCCTTAATTGTAGGCAGAGACCTTCCTCAAAGCCGGGGAATAAACCCCGGGGTGAACATCAGCGAAGCTGCTTACAAGCAAATGCGCAGCACAAAATTTACCACACCCGAAAGCCGCGATGCACCCACCACAGGAACAATAAATAACATTGTAATCTATATCCGTTTTTCCGACGAAACCGAATTTGGCGAAAGCATCAGCACCTATGATGGCTGGTTTAACAGCAGCACCAGTTCTCAAAAAAACTACTTCTCGGAAGCAAGCTACAATCAGCTTACGGTGAATACTTCCTTTTATCCTGCTCCTGTAAATAATCTGGTGGTATCCTGGCAGGATAGCCATCCCCGCGCATATTTTCAGCCTTATGATGCTACTACCAATCCCAGTGGCTATAATGGGGATATTATCCTTACTTTGCGTGAGCATGCTTTGCTGCGCGATGCAGTGAATGGAGTTTCTGCCCAAATTCCCTCCAATCTGGTGATAGATTCGGATAACGATGGTAGAGTGGATAATGTGGTGTTTATTATCAAAGGTGCTGCCGGTGCATGGTCATCCTTGTTATGGCCTCATCGTTGGTCACTTTTCACATACAATGCATCTATAAACGGGAAAAGGGTTTACGACTATAATTTGCAATTACAAACCTTTCTGGCAAGCAGGGCTGTGGGTGTGATCTGTCATGAGTTTTTCCACACCCTGGGTGCTCCGGATTTGTATCATTACACCAGCAATGGCATTTCTCCAGCAGGTTCGTGGGACATTATGCAATCCGACCAAAATCCCCCTCAACACATGACAGCCTTCATGAAATGGAAATACGGAGGTTGGATAAGCAGCATTCCCACAATTACGGCAGATCAGGCATACAGTTTAAATCCCTTAACGTCTTCCACCGGAAATGCTTACAGGATAAATTCTAACAACGCCAACCAATATTATATAGTGGAATTCCGCAAGAAAACAGGCACTTTTGAGAATAGTATTCCTGGCTCCGGTTTATTGGTTTACAGGATAGATACATCCGCAGGAGATGGTAATGCAGATGGTCCTCCGGACGAGCTGTATATTTATCGTCCGAATGGTACCCCCACAGTGGATGGCTCTGTAAGTTCTGCGAATTATAGCACAGAAACCGGTAGAACCAAGATTAACAATACCACTAACCCAACGCCCTTCCTTCAGGATGGCAGCGCAGGAAACTTGAGTCTTTATGGTATTGGCTCTTCCGCTGGTACTACAATCAGTTTTAACAAAGGCATTCCCCCCATTATTACCATAGATTTTGCCACAAACCCTTATAACGAAAGCTTTAATGCCACAATGTTCCCTCCCGATGGTTGGGAAAATCAGATGGTTGCAGGCACTCAAGTATTTGAGCGTGTTACCACAGGTGGCAGCCCTACCTGTTCGCCCTATTCAGGAACTGGAATGTTGCGCTACAATAGCTATAATGCTACTTCAGGAAATGCGGCATTTTTGGCAACTCCGCGGATAAATTGCAGCAATATAACAGATTACACTTATGCTGTTTCTTTTTCCATGTACCGTGATAACGGCTATACTACAAATGCAGACAGGATAGAGGTGTATCTTAATAGTGTTCAGAATCTTAGCGGAACTCCTGTCCTTCTGGGAACCATTAATCGCTATATTGGCATGTCGCCCCTTGTATCCACAAACGGCTGGTATCAGTATGCTTACAATCTTAGCCTTCCTGCCACAGGCTACTATTATGTGGTGCTAAAAGCTATCAGTGCTTATGGCAATAACATGTTTTTAGATCACCTTAATGTAACCAGAACTCCTGTTCCACCCGCTGCAGCAATAAACCCCAATCCTATCTCATTATCCACTAATGTTGCCATTACTTCAGCCCTTACCTGGGAAAACGGAGGGGGAATACCCTCTGGCTATAAACTGTTTCTGGGAACCAATAATCCACCCACAAACCTGGTGAATGGCAGCAATTTGGGCAATGTGCTATCCTACACCCGTCCCACTGGATGGAGCTATAGCACACAATATTTCTGGAAAATAGTGCCAACAAATGCCGGTGGGGATGCCAGCGGAAGTTCTGTTTGGAGCTTCACCACAATTGCAGATCCACGCATTACCGCTTTGCCGCATCTGGAGAATATCGATGCTGTTACTGCTCCTGCTTTGCCTTATGGCTGGAGCAAAGTGGTTAGCGCCACTACCACCTATGCTTATGTGCAAAGCTATGTATCCACCACCTAT
>JAQVMI010000332.1 GCA_028703735.1 Candidatus Cloacimonadota bacterium
AGAATTCGAAATGCGTTATCTGCAAACTCAACTAACGCTTTTTGGAGGAAATATCAGCCGTACAGCAGAAGCTTTGGGTATGCAACAAAGCAATCTTAGCCGTAAACTTCAGGAACTGGGGATAAGATAGGGGGTGCTGGAGTTTTGGAGTGCTGGGGTGATGGTGTTTGGGAGTTTTTTGTCATTCCGGACTTGATCCGGAATCCAGCCCATATTTAAACTTCCTCGTAGCGTAGCATTCCGATGCTACAGGGTTACGAAGCTTAGTAAAGCTGAAGCTACAAAGGGAGGAATCCGGTTTGTGCCAATCAATTGCACCCGGCTGAATCCAGATTGGTTTGTGTCAATCAGGAGATTGACACCCCTGGAGATTGACACCCCTATACTACTGTAACTTCTTTACCTGCCGTATCATAGCATCAAGAATAAGATCACCTGTTTCCATTACATCAAAAGGCTTAAAGCCCAGGTATTTATCCCACTGACCTGCCATATAATCGTGGCTAACCACCCGGTAAACCTTATCGGGATCAATTGTCTTTCCATGTATCTTGTACACCCGCTTATTGTGTCCATGCCCACCCGGACATGCTTCACTTACCCAACCCTGGGCACTGCTTTGCACAATATCGTAAGGCTTATCTATGGCTATCTGCTTATTCAGCTCATCCATAGCCAATAAATCCCTGCCATAACAGGAAAAAAGCACCACATAATTGCTAAAAGGAAGCATTTCATGCATATCGCGCATGGTTACATCTCCTGCTGGAATTGTTTTGCGGATGCCCCCACAATTTATCAGCGCTAAATCCGGCTGGTAAATCTGGTCGTACTCTGCCTTCAACGCCTCTGCCATCCAGCGTGAAACAATGGTTTCTTTGAACTTATCAGGAACCCAATCCACCGTGATTTTTCCTATCACCTGGTTCATTTCGGTTTCCAAATCATCCGCTATACTGCTGACGAATTTATGCAGGGGAGTTTTCGCAGGCTTTTCGGGTGTCCATAAGGGGATCAGCTTGGATTTGAACGCTGCAATGCGGTCGTTTTCCACCTCAATATCCATTTTTCCCAGCAAGTTTAAATGGCTACCCGCAGATGCGATGTAAATTCCATTCACCAGCCACGGTTCTTCCACACTGATATGAGAGTGTCCTCCAATTATGATATCTACCCTGTTATCCAAAACCGTTGCCAAAAGGCTATCCGCTTCGAATCCCAAATGAGTTAGCAAAATAATAAGATCGCTTTCCTTATCCACTTGGTCTATATATTTATCAACAGCTTGCTTATATGGCAGGATATTCAGGGTGGAGATGTTTTCCCGTTTCACCTTTTCAGGAAGCTCCACTAAAGTTAAGCCCAAAACCCCTATCTTAAGCGAATCCAGCTTGATTATTTTAAAGGGATTACCCCCAAATGGTTTAGCATCCAGGGTTTGCAGATTAGAGCTTACGAAAGGATACTTTGCAAGCTGAACCAGCTTTTGGGTGTTTGGCATGCTAAAATCGAACTCGTGATTACCAAAGGTGGATGCATCCAAATCCAGATGATTGAAGGCTTCGATAACCGCACCACCAACTGCATCACGGTAAACCAAAGAAGCAAAGATACTCCCTGTTTGTTGATCACCTGCATCCAGATATATGGAACGTTGGCTTTTGGCTCGCTCCAGATTTAAATGGTGTTCCAAAGCTGCATAACCACCTATCATGCGTGACCCTTGATCAGTTCTTTGGCTTCTGGGTAGATAGGCACCATGTGTATCATTCGTGTGCAGAATACTAAGCGGAATAGCACTAAGGACAGTGCTTAACACCAATATTAGCAGTAGGATAGTAGCTTGCTTCATTATTTCTCCGTTGCTTTTGTTCTAATATATGATTCGGCATTTAGCAAATCTTCCGGTGTGTCTATGCCAATTCCTTGATAATCTGTTAAAATCATGTGAATGGGAATGCCGTTTTCCAAGGCTCTAAGCTGTTCCAGCTTTTCTGCTTGCTCCAAAAACCCTTGATCCAGGCTTACAAATTGCAGCAGCGTTTCACGCCTGTAAGCATAAACGCCAATATGCCTGTAATAACAGGGTATAATATCATTATCCCGGAAAAAAGGGATTGAAGAACGCGAAAAGTATAGTGCCTTTCCGCTTTTATCTGTAACTACCTTTACAATATTTGGGTTAGAAAGCATCGCTGTATCTGTAAGAGGTGTCATCAAGCTTGCCATTTGTACTTTACTATCGGCAAAGGCGGAAACCAGATTCTTTAATGCCAGGGCATCGATAAAGGGTTCATCTCCCTGAACATTGAATACTATATCTGCTTCCGAAAAACCGGCAATAGCTTCTGCAATGCGATCTGAGCCACTATTATGCTGCTGTGAGGTTATAACTGATTCACCCCCAAAGGCTGCCACTGCCTCCATAATCAATACGTGATCTGTAGCCACAATTACCCGGGTAAACAGCCCGCTATCCAGCACCCGCTGATACACATGCTGAATTATAGGTTTGCCATCTAATAAAGCCAAAGCTTTGGCTGGAAAACGTGTAGATGCGTATCGTGCCGGAATAACAGCTATTATATTCATCTTTATTAGCCCTTTAGTGTTTACGCAGCCAAATAAGAACTGCGGAACTATCGCTGTAATTAATCCCCGGAATGCGCATGGCTTGACCAATGCTACGGGGTTTTATGCGGGTAAGCTTTTCCCGCGCTTCATAAGCCAGGCTTGGAATGGCATGGTAATCCAAATCCTGAGGAAGCAAAACTCCCTCGGCATGGCGAAACCTTTCCAATTCACCTTCCATCCTGCTAAGATAACCTTCGTATTTTATCTCCAGCTCCAGGCGATTTTGGATATCTGCACTAAGATCGGGAAGAATTTCGAAGCCGTAATTCTGCAAATCGGCAAAGTGAATTTCGGGACGTTTTAAGAGCTGTGCAAAGCGTATTGGCTCTTGTATTTCGCTGTTTGCAAGGCAATTAAGGTTTTTTAGCTTGTGAAGTTCCCGTGCTTTAATTTCTAACATTTGGGAAAAACGCTGCCAGCGAACTTCAGAAAGCATGCCAAGCTGATGTGCAATAGGCATCAGGCGTTCATCTGCATTATCCTGACGTAGCAACAGCCGATATTCTGCCCGGGATGTGAACATCCTGTAGGGCTCGTTTGTTCCCCTTGAAACCAAATCATCTATCAAAACACCCATGTAAGCCATACTGCGAGATAAAATTAACGGCGGTTTGTTTTCCAGGCTAAGGCTGGCATTAATACCTGCTAACATACCTTGTGCGGCAGCTACTTCATATCCTTAAGTCCCATTTATCTGCCCCGCCAGATACAAACCCTTCC
>JAQVMI010000333.1 GCA_028703735.1 Candidatus Cloacimonadota bacterium
AATCTATATTTGAGCCTCCTGCAATGCCCCCTTTGGATAATCCCCCAATCCGGACGCCATTAATCCAAATATCCTGCTTGTTATATGCCAGAACGTAAGCATTGCCTCCCCTGTAATAGGTTGTGTTTGTGCCACTGTTGTTGCCATAAAGCTCTACACTATACAATATGCCCTGGAATACATTGGAAGCTCCCAAAACGCTCCATGTGCTGCCGTTTCGGTATTTTAATGTAAGGGATCCATTGGAACCAAACACCCACTGTAATCCACTGAACATTTCCGCTGCAACGAAACCGCCATTATTGGTGAAACTATCGCCATTTCCCTGGGAAAAATAGAAAGTTCCCTGGCTAACTGTTCCTGCTCCGCTATTATCACCAAAAAGAATATCGAAGCTGGTGTAAAACAAACCGGAACCAGGATAGTTATATAGGGAGAATTTGTTGTTGTTGCCACTTGCTGATGCCGCTATTTGCAGCTCTGAATTTATTCCCAAACTTCCCAAGCCGGGATTTTGCAAACGGATATAGCCTCCCGCATCTCCAAGTTTTATCTTTGAAATTCCTGCTTGAGCCGGAGGTAAAAAACTCCACGATTCGGAGGAGGCAATGGAATATTCTGCATTGCTTAAACCAAAATCATAATACCATGTAAGAGAATGTGCAACAGACATAAACATGAATAAAAATGCAGAGACAATGCAAGCCTTGAACATATTTCCTCACCTATGTTTATATCCTTCTAAATGAAAGTCTTTATCGCTTTGTGCATTGTCTATAATCATTGATTTTTTGGCAAGATATTTTTCCTATACATATGATGTTTCAAGCATGGAGTTCTTAGCACCTTCCATCGTAACATAGGATTGCATCCTGTTGTAACATAGGATTGCATCCTGTTGTAGCATAGGATTGTATCCTGTTGTACCTGAGCTTTGTAAGCCCGGCAAAAAAAACTGACTCACCTTCATAACGAGTGGATTCATCAGCCTGAAAAGTGATAATTTTAGTAACAGGATTTAAGGACGTAAGGATTTGGAGGATTAATCAAAAGAAAGTCATTATTCTACATGATCATTTATGAATACTCCATAATGAAAATCCTGAAATCCTCTAAATCCTGAAATCCTCTAAATCCTGAAATCCTCTAAATCCTGAAATCCTTGTAAAATAAGGCACTCTTTCAAACTAAGTGGGAAGAGGTTTTTCCTGCTTGTCATTCCTGCGAAGGCAGGAATCCATTTTAGAGCATTCCAGTGATAACATGCTGTTAACCAACATATTACAGCAACTACACGATGTGGTTTGTAAAAAACTGGATTCCGGATCAAGTCCGGAATGACAAAAGTCACCCACTCGTTATGAAAGAGAGCCTAAAATATTCTCTACCTTCAAAGAGCTTTTTTTAAACAAAAAAAAGACCCAGCCAAAGCCAGGTCTTTTATTATTAATTCTGGGAGTGAATTAATCTATCTTGCAAAGCATTCACTTACTTAAGCTACTCACTTTGCAAAATCTCACTGCGAAACTCTCACTTGCGCAGCAACTTAACCTATTTCATCAACACAGCTTTACGAATAAAGCTATCCTTTCCAGCCTGCATGTTTATAAAATACACGCCAGTTCCACAAATACGACCATTATTGTCTATACCATTCCACAAGATATTGTGGTTACCGGCAGCTTTGGTGCCTTCGTTAAAGCTGCGAACAACCTGACCACGTGCATTGTATATTGTGAAACTAACCGCAGCTTGCTTCGATAAACCATAGCTAATGGTAGTACTTGGGTTAAAAGGATTGGGATATACAGTTTTTAGCTCTGTGGTTAAAGGAATTGTGGGTGGAGTATTGTTATTATTGTTATATTGTAAAGTTATGGGACCGTGATAAGCAGTAGTGCCATCTAAATCCTGAGCTTCCAACCAATAATAATAAGTTCCGGTTTCATAAATATCGCTATCGGTGAACTGGTAATAGTGCTGCTGAGAAGTGTTTGAAGCTAAAATTAGCGGACTAACAACTTCTGCACCTGTAAGTTCGGTAGAAACACCACGATGGACATAGTATCCGTTAACATTGGTTTCAGATTGAGTAACCCACATTAAATTAACTGTGTTTTGAACCGTCATTGTAGCAGTGAAGGAAGATAGTTCCACGGGAAGGGTAGATTCCCCTTCTGCTGTAATTACAAGATCACCCTTGCCATTGATTCCGCTGATTGTTACAATAGAAGCGTCTGCATCGGAGGCATCCACACTTAAAGATCCGACACTGGCAGTTAAATCTGGAGCTGCACTAAAACCAGCATGATTGAGTAAATAGGTACCATTCAATGCCAGATTATTGCTTGAGAAAACAGTATAGGTAATACCTGTGGCAATCTCTGCAACGGTAACCGTAAAATCATCATTGCTGCTTATATCTGGATCAATTTCAACTGAATTATTAGTGAAAGCAGGTAGAGCAGGAATGGTTACAACTGTGCTTGCTCCACCAATGGCTGTATTAGCACCTGCACCTGATGTTGTGGCAGTAGTGGAAACATCGATAATATTGGAATTTGAACTTGTTCCATTACTGTTTACAGCACGTACACGATAAGTGTAATCTGTGCTTTCGGAAAGCCCTGACACGCGTTTAATTGTACCTGAGACAGTAAGATCGTTATATCCAGAAACTGGAGTTGCTGCACTACCCATTGTGTGTGAGCCAAGGTATGAGAAAGTATCTATTGCGTTACTATCCCAATCGCCTACAGAGTAGCTCGTAGTGGGAGCAGTTACGGTCGATTTTCTTACGAGAGTTACGTCTTTTCCCCAATTAGCAGCATTGTCTACAACACCAACAACATCTATCTGAGTTCCACTCTTGTATAGTGCAACTGCATCGTTACCATTAAAATTAAGGGCTTGAGAGCCTGTAGCCAAATCTACAAATAACTGAGCTGACAAATTGGGTGTCCCTGCGTTACTAACTATAACATATACATCATTGTTTGATAGTGTCCCCGAAAGGGTTAATTCATCACCAAAATCACCCGATCCATTAGTTTGTTTCTTCAAAGAATAATTTGACAAGTTAACTACTGAGCCTGTACCGTTATAAATCTCGATTGCCTTATTATAACTAGAACCCTCAACATACTCAGAAATAAACAAGTCTGTTGCCACAGCGGGGCTTCCTTGCAGAACATCAAGGCGATAGCTGTTTGCGCCAGAAACTGCATTCCAACGGGCTGTAAAGCCTTCGTGGGAGATTGCGGTTGCATTATTTGCGGTGGGAGCATCAGGAGGTGGTGGTGATATTACTGTGCCACTAATGGATTTATCGACTTGCGTTGCACCTG
>JAQVMI010000334.1 GCA_028703735.1 Candidatus Cloacimonadota bacterium
GAATGGCTTGACGAATATCTTCGTCTTTCATGTTAAACTCCTTATGTTTAGTTGGAGTCATTATTATAAGACAGGTATGTATGTCAAGCATTAATTTAATTATTTACGTAAAATGTCCAAACTCCAGAGAAGGTTAAAAACCTTCCCGCAGCAGTAATCCACACACATGCCATCCGCCGCTGTTTAAGCTTGTGTGTTAAGGCTATTCCCAGGGGTTGCCACACGGCAGAAACCTGACCCAAAGCACTTAATATGCTGTAATGCATGGGAGTGGCACCCAGGATAACCATTAGTTTTATAATGAATGAAGAGCCAATTTGTGCCAGATTGCCATACACCTGAGCAAAAATCCCCTCCAAAACAGAGATACGATAAGCCCGGCGGATTATTCCGCTTTTCTTGTTTGGCGCGGCTTGTGGCGTATTCGTCATCGTGGCATCCCCGGCTTTTTTGCAAATACAGAATTTAGAGTGAAATGACCAGTTCGTAATTGCACTCGCCCGAAGTGCTGTATTATGAAGACAGTCGAGGCGACTGTCATTACGGTTTTTATGGCATGTCAAAATAAAGTCTGTATAAGAGGCAGAAATTTGCCTCTATTTTAAGCAGCACAACTATTAAAATAGCAGTATTTGGCAAGAGATATTTTCGGCTGCAATTTAGCCTTTGGTTATATGGGTGTAGTAATAGAAGGGTGATAGTTTGACTTTCAACTGAAGCCAATTGTTTGTTGTGCACCTACCTGTATTCTAAACGGCTTCAGTTGAGAGTTAAACAAAAGCTATTTCCCTGTAGAAAGGTGTGGTGTTAATCTCTTTGGTTGCCACAGCGAGCATAGTTTGCTATAAATACAAGCGACTCCGTCGCTTCTGCCAATCAGGAGATTGGCAGCCCCAATGATGTGCGACACGTTTAAAGTCAAACAACATACCTTCAATAGGAAGGCAATAGCTGCATTACCACATCTTCTGCTGCTTCAATTAGCTGCACTAACTCGAAGGATTTCTCCATATACCGTGCCACACCCAAAGCCTGCATGGCTTCCTTGTGTGCGGGATTTAGTGATCCGGAAATTGCAATAGCCGGCAGATTGTGCCCTGTCTCACGAATGCTTTGCAGAGCTTCCATTCCGGTGGCACATCCCAGATTTACATCAACCAGCAAGATATCATATTTTTCCATATTCAGGGCTTGCAAAGCAGAATCCACATCTTCCACACCAGTAAATTCGTGCCCACGTTTATTGCTTACCCGCTTTACTAAAACCAATATATCTTTCTCATCATCCAGCATCAGGATCTTTAGTTTCTTGCTTTGTGGCTTGGGATAATCATTTAATACCGCACTTATTCTGGCTGCAATCTCAGAGGAAGAAAACGGCTTTTGAATAAAATGTATTCCGGGGTTTAGAACTCCGAAAGGGATGATAATATCGTCGGTAAATCCGGACATAAACATCAGTTTTTGCTCCGGATTGTTCAGCCTCACCTGGTCTGCCAATTCCTGACCATTCATACCGGACATAATTACATCGGTAATCAGCAAATCCGGTTTCAGCCCTGCCGCAAGCAAGGACAGAGCCTCAGCTCCACTATGTGCAGTTGTTACCTTGTAGCCAAGCCTGCTAATCATTCTATTAAAATACAGGCAAAGTGATTCTTCATCTTCCACGATAAGAATCTGCTCTCCCTTGCCTAAAGTATCGGTGTTTATTCTTGGTTTCTGCTCAATTATTGTTTCAGAAGTGGCATAGGGAAGCAAAATCTGAATAGAGGTTCCTTTCCCTGGTTCACTTTCCACAGATAATTTACCGCCAGATTGCATAACTATCCCATAAACAGTGGAAAGCCCCAAGCCAAGCCCGCTGCCCTTTTCCTTTGTAGTGAAGAAGGGTTCAAACACTTTGCTTATTGTAGATTTGTCCATTCCCTTACCATTGTCTGTAACTGACAATAGCACATATTTACCCGGATCTGCCTGGAAGGAGGTTTCGTTAACTTTGTCTATAACTAATATTGAGGTTTGGACGGTGATCTTGCCACCTTTTGGCATGGCATCGCGAGAGTTTACCACCAGATTTATTATCACCTGTTCCATCTGCCCGGAATCTGCCATTATCAGAGTATGCTCGTTTGCAAGCAAATTAACCAGCTCGATATGTTCTCCAATTAAACGCCTAAGCATCTTATCGAGATTACTTATAATAACGTTTAAATCCAATACCATAGCTTGAATCATTTGTTTTCGGCTAAAGGTTAACAGCTGCTGGGTGAGGTCTTTTGCCCGTTTCCCCGCCTTCAATATTTCTTCTACATCCGGGATAAACTGGCTATCGGGTGGAAGGCTATTGCATAGTTCTGCACTGTAACCCATTATTACGGTTAATAAGTTGTTAAAATCATGTGCAACCCCGCCGGCAAGTTGCCCCACTAAATCCATTTTTCGCGCTTGGTCTAAACTGCTTTGCAGTTTTTCTTTTTCCTGCTCACTGTGTTTACGTTCGCTGATGTCCTGTGCTACGCCTTTCAGCCCGAGTGTTTTACCAGTTTCGTCCAAAACAACCCTTCCATGCACCCACATCCATCCATAGTATCCATCATCGCGAATAGTATTTAGCTCCATTTCATAGGGGATACCGGTTTCAGCGGTTTTTGCCAAAGCAGCAGATAATCTTTCCCAGCTTTCCCGGGTGAACAATTTCTGGTGCTCTGTATATGGTGGCGGTGGAAGAGAAGGATCAAAACCATACATTCTATAAAGCTCTTCAGACCACACTACCTCATTACTGGCTACATCCAAATGCCAGTTTCCTACATGAGCAATTCTTTGAGATTCTTTTAAGTCCTCTTCACTTTCTCTTAGCTTCTTTTCGGCAATCTTTTGCTCGGTTAGGTCTCTAAATTCCACACTTCGAACCGTTTGACCCTTGTATGGGATGCTTCTGGCTTCCAGTCTCATCGGGAAAATCTCTCCATTTTTCCTTAAACCGAAAGCCTCGTAAGGTTTATGATAATCTGCCTTAACCATGTCCAGGATCAATTGACGTGAGTCTGGAGCTATTAGTAAATATCCATCCATCGTAATCAGCTCTTCTCTGGTGTAGCCCATCATTTCGGAAAGTCCCTGGTTGCAATCCAGAATTACCCCATTATCATGAATGGCAATACCTCCAAAGGAGGCATTATGCAACGCTTTAAAACGCTCTTCGCTTTCTATTAATGCTTTCTCTACATCCAGCCGCTCCAATTCTCCTGCCACGCGGACTCTTACATAATTTAGGGTGTCCTCGGCAAGTTTACGGTTAGTAATGGGATTCCTCCCTATTACTGCAATCAAACCTAT
>JAQVMI010000335.1 GCA_028703735.1 Candidatus Cloacimonadota bacterium
AGCGATTCACATTGGCACTTGTGGTTACAATTTGCTTTGTGGTCTCCAGGATCATCCCATCGGTATGACCACCAATGGTATTCACCTGCAAAGTTGTTTCCTTCAGCAGCGCTGTGCTTTCCTTAGAAAGCTGGGTAATGGTATTATTCAAATTGGAAGTGACAGTAGTAAGTTCCGTATTTACAGATTTCACAAGAGCTTCCAAGCTTGCTTGAGAGGTATTGGACAAGTTGTCTATATTATTTGTGGTAGATTGGGTTAAGAGATCCATATTCTTGGTGAGGTTATTGCTTATGTTATTCATGTTTCGGTTCAAGCCCTCGGTAAGATCGGCAGTATTCTCTGCTATGCGGCTGATGCTTACCATAGTGGTGGCAAGATTATCGTGCGTATCAGCAAGAATCAGGCTGGTTTGAGATAGTATTGCAGCAATGTTTTTGCGGTTTTCCTCGCTGGTCATTTCGCTGATATTGGCTGCAATTTCCTCTAACTTGTCTGCAATGGAAACAGCCCTTTCGCTAATATCATCAAACATCGAAACACCTGCTTTGATATAGCTTTTTGGCTTTAACAAAGCAGCAGCATTGGTTCCACCCCTAATTTCCACAGCCTTTAAACCTGTGATACCCATTAAGGCAAGTACAGCTTCGGTATCTGCTTTTATGGGTGTACCCGCTTCCACGCTGATGGTTAGAATTATCTTGGCTACATTTTTAGGGTCTATTTTTATAGTTTCCACTCTGCCAATTTTTATACCCTGATAATTAACCGGACCACCTACTTGTAAACCGCTAACAGAATAATTCTCGAACACAATGTAATATGTATCGCGTTTTTCCACCAGACGGCTCCCTGCTACAACGGCAGCAAACACGAATATAAGAATTGAGCCAAGAGCGATAAATACTCCCAATCTGATCTTTGTTACTTTTGAAACCACAATTAATCTCCTATCTGCGGTATGCTACAATGGCAATGATGGCAATGTTCGCTTAAATTTAAGGAATGAAAAACCAGGTTGTTCTTCACAATCTATTGGTTTAACTAAATAATGATAATGTGTTGCTATATTAAACTATGCGCACTACTCATTATAGTCAAGGTACGCTGTTATCTGCTTCATCCATCCAAGTTCATTATTCCCGTTAACAACTGATTTCGCAAAGACACAGGTTTTGTTGCAGTTAGATTTACATTTCCTTCGCAGATAATGTAATCCAAAAAGGTAACATCGCCACTTACAATTAATTCCCTGCAACCATTTAACGAAGGGGCACCTGTGGGAAAGCGTTGCTGCAAATCGGCTATCTTACCATAATATGTTTCGTCCAATACTATTTGCGGAGCTTTATCCAGCCCCCTTTTCAACACAATTTGATATTGATCGTTCAGTTCATATGCGTCCGACCATATTGTTAACAAATCATTGGTTTTTTTTACAGGTGCAAAACGCTCCCGCGAAACAACAAGTGCTTTGGCATTGGGGAAAATACTAATGGCAGAACCCATAGCGGTTTCTAATTGATAAACCGGAGTGCCTTCCACTATTTTGGGGTTTACAATCAGTGGTAACAGCATTAAACCCTCATTGGAAATAATCTGCCATTCCAATGCTTTAAGATCTATCCATAAGTTATTGGTATTGAAGTATTTATAGTAATCCACATCCTGAAATTGCTCCACTTCAGCTTCGGGGCATTGCGCAATTTCTCTTAGAAGAAGCTGCCCGCCTTTATCCTCGCTTAAATGCCCGCCTTTTTTATCCATGGAGGTGCGATGGCATACTTCCATGATAAAGGGGATATTGTTTTCTTCCATATAGGCAGGTATGCATGTATCTACGGTAGCACCCAGATTATCTGCATTGGATACAAAAGCATAGCGATAGCCATGCTGGATTAAGGCTTCTAATAAACCGCCAGAGCTAATGGCAGTATATAAATCACCATGTCCGGGGGGATTCCACATAGCTGCTTTATCCTGGCTTTCGTAGGGTAGCAAATTGTCCTGCCTTATTCTGGGGAATTTATTCTGCACAAATGATATAGGTAAGCCCTGTTTGCCAAGCTCCGGATATTTCTGGAGGTATTTAAGGGTGTCTTCCTCTGTGCTGAAACTATTCATGAACATTAACAGAACATCGTAACCTGTTTTTGCCCTGAGGGTTAAAATCTGCCTGCTGATAATATCCAGGAAATTCATGTTACCCTTTACAGGAAGCAGAGATTTTGCTTTGGATAAACCCATGCTGGTCCCCAAACCACCATTAAGCTTTATAACCACTGTGTTTGCTAACAGTCTTTCACTTGATTTGTGCTTTATCTGGTCATACTGAATCAAATTAGCAGAACTGGGAGGGTTTATCTCATTGGCAGAAATATAGCCTTTTTCTCCCTTGGCAAGATCAGCATAGTATGCAGCGAAGGTTCTTATCACTTCGTTGCAAAGTCCTTCCTGTTTCATCAGTTTGGTAAAGCTTGCATTCATTCCAAGTCCCCCATTTCTCTATTTACCAAATCAGAAATGTAATCTTTATCCACAGGATGTGGAATTGTGATAGCACCATCGGTGTTATGCACCTCATTCCATTTTTCCACAGTTGAAATGGCACCCTCGTTTCTTGCCCATGCCCGGCGGGCTACTCCACCCATTACATCCCAAGATAAAGCTGATTTAACTATTGAATCCATCCTTTGGCTTCCATCCAGCACAATTCCATTACCACCATTTATGCTTCTGCCTATGCCAACACCCCCTCCATTGGAAAGGACAACCAGGGTCATACCCCTTGCTGCATTTCCTGCAAAGCAGTGAGTAGCCATATCTGCCATCAGATTAGAGCCATCATTGATATTTGCTGTTTCTCTAAAGGGAGAATCTGTTCCAGAAACATCGTGGTGATCTCTGCCCAACATAACTGGTCCAATCTCACCATTACGCACCATTTCATTAAATTTTAGTGCCAGCTTTATTCTGCCTTCTTCATCAGCATAAAGAATACGGGCTTTTGTACCAACCACAAGCTGATTGCTTTCTGCATTAACAATCCAATGATGATTATCCCTATCCATGGAGTTTCGTTTGGGGTTAATCATAGCTGCTGCCACAGCATCGGTTTTGTGCAGATCTTCATCTTTACGGCTAAGGCACACCCATCTGAAGGGACCATAACCAAAATCAAAACATAGGGGACCCATGATATCTTCCACATAAGATGCCCAAATGAATCCATCATTAGTGTTACTACCGTTTTTGGCAATCTCTGTTTCACCGGCATCAAACACACTTGCCATAAAACTATTGCCATAATCCCAGAATTTTGCTCCTTTATCGGTTAAGCAC
>JAQVMI010000015.1 GCA_028703735.1 Candidatus Cloacimonadota bacterium
TGTGCTCTTCCGATCTGCGTTGTTTGCACTACCACAATAACTTACGAGGTGTTTTTGTCAAGCACTATTTTTCCCTAATTTACTGCCACCCAGGAGCTTAGACACCTAGGAAAGATCAGTAACTGAGACTTGGTTTGAAAGGTCAGGTAGAAGAGCATATTCTTAGTTCTGCTTTCTGTTTGTGTATCCCCCTTGAATTATGGAATTAATAAGGAATCAATACGGATGAAGTCCTTAATGATTCCTTATTGATTCCATGATTGAAGCAAGGAAGAAACAGTACCCTTTGTTAATAACGGCTGCCGTCTCGGCTGTCTGCACACGTGGCGTGTGCAAGTTCGATTGGCTCTCTTTCAAACTAAGTGGGTAGAGGTTTTTTTTGCTTGTCATTCCTGCGAAGGCAGGAATCCATTTAAGATTTTTTACAATGATAACATGCTGTTAAACAACATATTACAGCATTTACACAATGTGGTTTGTAAAAAACTGGATTCCAGATCAAGTCCGGAATGACAAAAGTTACCCACTCGCTTTGAAAGGGAGCCGAAAAAAACCTACCCACTTAGTTTGAAAGAAAGCTTATAAATAATTAGGCGGGAAATGGTAAAACCAGATCCCGCCTAATAGATTAGATGCGTTTATAGCTTATTTATTTAGGTCTTTTGCTTTTATGGCGTCTTTCTTTGGCTTAATTGTAGATTCTTCCACGAATTGGATTACTGCCATAGGAGCAGAATCACCTTTACGGAATCCGGCTTTAAGAACGCGGGTGTATCCACCATTGCGTCCCTGAAAAGCTGGGGCAATTTCGTCGAATAATTTCTTAACCAGGCTGCGATCGCCGAGCACACTATAAGCTAATCTTCTGGCGTGAACAGTATTTGCCTTACCATAGGTGATAACGCGATCTACATGGCGTCTCATTTCTTTGGCTTTAGCAAGGGTGGTATTTAGCTGTCCGTGTTCCACCATGGATTTTACCAGGTTTCTCATCATCAGACGGCGAGCATCCATTTCGCGTCCGAATTTTCTACCTTCAACTCTGTGTCGCATTTTTCACCTTCTTTTTTGGGCTTGGAACCGGTTTACGGGGTGTGGATGAAGCTACGGGCTCAGAATCTATTTCTGCATCATCAGATGCATCCACAGGAGCCGATTTAGCGATGGGTGCTGCCGAGGCAGATACTTGATCTTCGGGAGGAAGCACACCACGGCTTCTGGCTTCTCTTATCTTTGCATAGATGCCTTCCACGTCCATACCGAGTTCCAGATCATATTTTTTAAGTTTAATTATTATTTCCTCGAGGGATTTTTTCCCGAAATTGCGGAATCTAAGCATTTCGGGTTCCGATTTGGAGACAAGCTCGCCAATGGTTTCGATCTTTGCTCCAGCCAGGCAATTTGCAGCTCTGACTGTAAGCTCAATTTCGCGAACGCTCATTCTAAGGATACGCTCTTTTTCTTCCAGATCCGGATCAAGATCCACATCGCGGATATACTCTGGTTCGGTTTCGAACAGAGATATCTTGGCTGCCATATCCTTTAAGATTTTGGCGGCAAGAAACAGGGCAATCTTTGGTTCCATGGAACCATTGGAATGAACTTCCAGAATCAAACGGTCAAAATTCATTCTTTCTTTCACCCGTTGGTGTGTAACGCTGAAGTTTACCTTCAGAATGGGTGAATAAATGGAATCTATGGGTATAAAACCCACCGCTTTCCCTTCCGGATTTTGGCGGTCTGCGGATACATAACCGCGACCAATCCCCACAATCATCTCAATCTTGAAATCGATGTCTTCCACCACTTCGAGGAGATAGAGGTCTTTGTTGATAATTTTAATATGAGAATTTTCCTGGATTAAGGATGCGGTAATAACTCCCTTACCCTTGTGTTCCAGGACAATGGGAATTTCTTCCACGGAATTGGATTGAATCACCAGTTGCTTTATCCGCAAGATCAGATCGATATAATCCGAATTTGTTCCCGGGATAGGGGTGAACTCGTGATGCAAGCCTTCAATCCGTATAAAACGCACCGCAGCTCCTTGAATTGAGGATAGCAGAATCCTACGCAAGGTATTACCCAGCGTGGTGCCAAACCCAGGCTCCAAAGGACCAATTTCAAATTTGCCGAAGTTTCGGGTATAAGTGGCTTTGTCGTGATCCACAGTCTCCGGCATTTGTAAAGGTTCAAGATACATCATAGCAGCTCCTTAGCTTATGAGCTATTACTTGGAGTAGAACTCAACGATGAGACGGAGGTCAACAGTGACCGGAATCTCGCTAACTGCGGGAATTGCATTAAATTGACCGCGGAAATTCTCTTTATCTACACTCAGCCAGCCATAAGGTGAGCTAACTTCGGTTCTGTCCATGGCTTCTACTAACAGCTTCATGCCACGGCTTTTGGGGCGGACTTCTATAATATCCCCTTCTTTCACTAAAAAGGAAGGAATATCCACTTTCTTGCCATTAACCATGAAATGACCATGGGTTACAAATTGACGGGATTGCATACGTGTAACGGCAAAGCCCAAACGATAAACCACGTTATCCAAGCGGCGTTCCAACAGTTGCATCAGGTTATCACCTGTTACACCAGTGGCTTTGGCAGCTTTTACAAAGTAATTCTTAAATTGCTTTTCCATAAGGCAGTAAGTGGAACGGAGTTTTTGCTTCTCACGTAGATGCACACCATAATCACTAAGTTTACGACGCATGTTCTTGCCATGCTGTCCTGGAGGGAACTTACGCTTGCCGAGAATTTTATCATACTTGGCAGAGCCAAAGATGTTCTCGCCAAATTTGCGGCATAATCTTGCTTTCGGTCCGGTATATCTTGCCATTATTCCTCTCCTTATATCCTTCTGGTTTTAGGTGGACGGCATCCGTTATGCGGAATGGGTGTTTCGTCCTTAATCATCGTAACTCTGATACCGGCTGCATTTACTGCACGAATGGCAGATTCACGTCCGCCACCGGGACCTTTAACGATTACACCAACTTTCTGGATACCCATTTCCATGCCGGCTTTGGCAACTTCTGCAGCAGCTATCTGAGCAGCAAAGGGAGTGCTTTTACGGGAGCCTTTATTGCCAACTTTTCCGCCGCTTGACCATGCGAGTACGTTTCCAGCTCTGTCTGTTAAAGAGACAATGGTGTTATTGAAGCTGGAGTGCACGAATACCAAGCCTTCATCGAAAGCAAGGCGGACGCGTTTTTTCTTGACTCTTGTTTTCTTAGCCATTTATAAGCTCCTATTTCTTCTTCTTAATAGCGCTGCCACGAGGACCCTTACGAGTTCTGGCATTGGTGTGTGTTCTTTGTCCACGCACTGGCAATCCACGTTTGTGACGCATGCCTCTGTAGCACCCGATCTCCATGAGACGCTTGATATTCATGGCAACCTGAGTTCTGAGGCTTCCTTCTACTACATAATCATTCTGAATGATATCGCGAAGGATTTTTTCTTCTTCTACGGTAAGATCGGCTACTTTTTTCATTTCGTCGATATTAGCTTTTTTGCAGATATCTTTGGCATAAGTGCGACCAATGCCATAGATATAAGTAAGCCCAATGAACAGTCTTTTGGTTCTGGGAAGTTCAATACCTGCTATATGTGCCAAGTTTATCCTCCTTAACCTTGTCTCTGTTTGTGTTTTGGGTTTGAGCTGCAGATAACACGGATAACGCCATAGCGTTTTATGATTCTGCAATCCTTGCAGATTACCTTAACTGAAGCTTTCACTTTCATTGTTATCTCCTTGCAATTAGCTGTTTAGCCATTATGCAATCTTTATTTATAGCGGTATGTAATTCTGCCGCGGCTAAGATCGTAGGGCGAAAGCTCTACTTTTACCTTATCCCCAGGCAGGATTCTGATATAGTTCATGCGCATTTTCCCCGAAGAATGAGCCAATATTTCGTGACCATTTTCCAGTTCAACGCGAAAGGTGGTGTTCGGAAGGGCTTCGGAAACGACGCCTTCCACTTCAATAACGCCAGATTTACTCATATATGTTTTTCCTCATGTAGGGCAGCTTTTGGTGCTGCAGATAATATCTCGGGTTCACCATCGGTAACCAGAATGGTATGTTCGTAATGTGCGGATAAAGTGTTATCTGCCACCTTGAACTCCCAGCCTTGCTCAACAACATGGTTTGTGCCAATATTCACCATCGGTTCGATGGCAAATGTCATTCCGGCGGCAATACGAGGTCCACGTCCAGCCCTGCCAATATTTGGTATCTGAGGCTCTTCGTGTAAACTCTTGCCGATACCATGCCCGGTAAGACCATCCGCCACAAAGTATCCACTTGCAGCTATGAACGATCCTATGGCATGGGAAATATCACCAATACGGTTTCCCGGTATTGCAGCAGCTATGCCAATATATAGGGATTTTTCGGTTATGGATAGTAGCTTTTCGGCTGCCATGCTAACCTTCCCCACTCTGTAACTGCGGGCTGCATCTCCATGATATCCATCCAGCAATACGCCAACGTCAATACCGATGATATCGCCTTCTTGCAGAATAAGATCACGCCTGGGAATACCATGCACAATAGCTTCATTCACAGAGGCACAGATAGATCCGGGAAAGGGTTTCAGCCCCGGTATCTGGTAGCCCTTAAAGGAAGGAATCCCTCCCCGGCTGCGAATGAATTGTTCTGCATACTCATCCAGCTCCAGAGTGTTAACTCCCGGCTTGATGATAGCTTCCAGGCTGTCCAGCAAGCTGCCGATAATTTGGCTGCTTCTGCGCATCTTTTCCACTTCAGAGGGCGTTTTGAGGTAAATCATATCTTAGTTCGAACGTCCGCGCAATTTGCCCTTCTTCATGAATCCGTCGTAATGACGCATCACAAGATGAGACTCTATTTGTTGCAGGGTGTCCAGTGCCACACCTACCACAATGATAAGTCCGGTACCACCAAAATAGAAAGGCAGGTCGAAACGTTGGCTCATTATTTCGGGCAACAAAGCCACGAAAGCAAAGAACACTGCTCCGGGAAGAGTAATTCTAACCAGCACACTATTAATGTACTCAGCAGTTTTCTTACCTGGTTTCTTTCCAGGAATGTGTCCACCGTATTTTACCATATTCTCTGCCATTTCTGTGGGATTAAGCACTATGGCTGTGTAGAAATAAGCAAAGAAGATTATGAACGATACATATAATACTGTGTATAATGCTGCACCTGGAGATAACCAACGCTGCAAAGTAATCCAGAAACCACCACTACTACCAAAGAAAGCAGCAATTGTGGCAGGAAACATCAGGATGCTTTGAGCAAAGATAATCGGAATAACACCAGCAGTGTTAACCCTTAAAGGGATATAGGTGCTTTGACCACCGTAAACTCTGCGTCCCACAATACGCTTGGCATATTGAACGGGGATTTTACGAATGGCTTCAGTTACAAATATAACCGCTGCGGTAACGCCAACCATTAACAGGATTGCTACAATAGCTTTCCAGGTATAGCTGGGATCACTGCCGATCTTTTGGAACATCCGGATAAAACCTTCCGGATAG
Organism: Candidatus Cloacimonadota bacterium; assembly: GCA_028703735.1. GTDB lineage: Bacteria > Cloacimonadota > Cloacimonadia > Cloacimonadales > Cloacimonadaceae > Cloacimonas. The sequence goes on from JAQVMI010000015.1 coordinate 5,542, forward strand.
CGAGCAATAATTCCGGCAAAGATAATCAACGAGATTCCATTGCCAATGCCATGCTCGGTGATTTGCTCACCTATCCACATAACGATCATGGTTCCCGTAATCAGAGTTAAGATACCGGTAACATGGAACAGAATTCCAGGGCTGGGAACTACACCACCGGATAAATTGGTAAGCCACATGGTGATTGTAACAGCATTGAAAGCTGCCAAACCAACCGTACCATAACGGGTAATCTGGTTCAGCTTTTTCTGTCCGTCAGCACCCTCTTTACGCAGCTTTTCGAAATAAGGAATAATGCTTCCCAAAAGCTGAATAACAATGGATGCCGTAATGTATGGCATAATTCCCAAGGCAAATACGGATGCACGCTCAAAGTTTCCACCCACAAACAGGTCTAACAGACCAAACAGGGTGTTACCACCCTCACGGGCACCTTCAAAGAAGGCTTTCAGCGATGTTGCATCCACACCGGGAATAGGCACAAAACTGCCCATCCGGTATAAAACCAGGAATAATGCGGTGAATAATATCTTTCTCTTCAAGTCCGGAATCCGGAACATGTTGGTCATAGTTTTGAACAAGTTACACCACCTCCGCCTTGCCACCGCACTTCTCAATTATCTCTTTAGCTCTCTTAGAGAACGCATTAGCTTTGATGTGCACGGTTTTGGTGAATTCTACCTGAGTTCCGGCAAGAACTTTCACCGGAGCCTTGGCTTTCTTACCTTTGCTGGGAACAAGTCCCATGCTTTCCAACATGGCGATATCAAATTCTGTTTCTTCCAAGCCTTCTAAACGGTTCAGATTCAAAGCTCTGAAACCAACCCGGAATATGTTTTTGAATCCACGCTTGGGCAAACGACGATGGATAGGCATCTGTCCACCTTCAAAAGCTGCTGGAACGTTTCCACCGGAACGGGCTTTTTTACCCTTGTGTCCGCGACCAGCCTGATGTCCATGTCCTGAACCCTGTCCTTTACCAAGACGTTTCTTGTTTTTTCTGCCGGCAGGTTTGCCGATATTAGTTAAGGTCAACATCGCTATTCTCCCTGCAATTCTTCGACTTTCAGGAGGTATCCAACTTTGTTGATCATACCTCTGATACAAGGGTTATCGTCATGAATCCGGCTTTTACCGATTCTTCCCAGACCAAGGGACTTGATAACCAGTTTATGGTCTTCAATACGATTTATTGTGCTGCGGATTTGGGTTACTTTAAGCTTCATTTCTCCTCCCGTCCGGTAATCTGCGCTATGGTCTTGTTTCTTAGGCGAGCGATATCGGATAGGGTGCGCATGGCTTTCAAACCGTTAACTGTGGCTTTCACAACGTTTGTGGGTGTGTTCGAGCCCAGCGATTTGCACAGGATGTTTTCGATGCCGGCTGCTTCAAAGATAGCACGGGTTGTGCCACCGGCAATAACACCGGTACCGGCAGAAGCTGGCTTTATCATCACGCGGGAAGCACCATAACGTGCCACAATCTCATGCGGAACTGTTCCCTTAACAATGGGAACTCTAAACATGTTCTTTGTGGCTTTTTCTTTGGCTTTGCGGATGGCATCTACAATTTCATTTGCTTTGCCACTACCAACGCCAACATTACCTTTGCGATCGCCAACCACTACTATGGCAGAAAAACTAAAATTTCTTCCACCTTTCACAACCTTGGCAACACGCTTGGTTTCTACAATCTTTTCTACTAACTTTTCTTCATCAATATTGTGTTGTTCGTAATTCACTTATGTCCTCCTTAGAAAACTAACCCGGCTTTGCGGGCACCTTCGGCAAGTGCTTTCACACGGCCATGATACTTATATCCGGCACGGTCGAAAGCAATTTTGGTGATACCGGCAGCTAAGGCTTTTTCACCAAGTTTCATGCCCACTTCAAAGCTTTGAGCGGTTTTCTTTTTACCTTCCAGGGTACTTGCATCTTTGGCAATAGTGGACATAGATACAATTGTTACGCCACGTGTGTCATCGATTATCTGAGCATAAATGTTCTTTAAAGACCGGAACACTACCAGGCGGGGACGCTCGGTGCTGCCACTAAGACGTTTACGAATGGCTGCTTTACGACGGGTGCGGAGGGCAGTTTTAGTTATACATGTAGATTTTATCATTTCTCATCACCTCGTTTATTTAGACCCGGCTTTACCGGCTTTGATGGTGACGTGCTCATCGTGATAACGCACACCCTTTCCCTTGTAGTTTTCCGGAGGACGGCATCCGCGCACTTCAGCAGAGAACTGACCCACAAGCTGTCTGTCTATTCCCTTTATTACTATAATGCTTTGGAAGTCCGATCTGGTTCCCTTGGAACGTGGTACCGGCTGGGCTGTAACTTCTAATCCTTTTGGTATTTGTAAAAGGATATCGTGCGAGTAGCCAAGTATCAGTTTAAGCCAGGGACCTATTACTTCAGACGAATAACCGGTGCCAAAGATGTGCAAAGTCTTCTGAAACCCTTCGCTTACGCCGGTAACCATGTTTTGTAACAAGGCACGGGTTAAGCCATGATAGGCACGGAGGGTTTTGGTTTCTTCTGCGCGCTGCACAGTTAGAACGTTATCTTCGATTTGAACTGTGATTCCGGGGAGCAGCGTATAGCTTAGCTCTCCTAATTTACCCTTAACGTTCACCACACTTTGGGTAACATTCACATGCGTCTCGGAGCCGAGTTTGATGGGGGCTTTCCCTATGCGTGACATAGTATCCTCCTACCAAACTCTACAGACATATTCGCCACCAACGCGTTTAATGCGGGCATCGCGATCTACCATCACACCATTACTGGTGGAGATAATCGCACAACCCGTGTTATTATACACGCTTGGCAAATTATCGGCTTTGACGTAAACACGTCTTCCGGGTTTGGAAACTCTCACTAATCCCTGCATTACCGGTACTCCGGCATTGGTGTATCTAAGGATTACTAAAATACGTTTATAATTAAATTTGTGCTCCGGATCTTTATCAAGAACTTGGACGCTATTCACGAAGTTCTCTTCCGCAAGTATGGTCACCAAGGCTTCTACAAGCTTATTATGGTTTACCGTTACTTGCGCATGTCCGGCACGATATGCATTGCGGATTGTGGTCAATGCATCAGCTATCGGATCACTAACGCTCATTATATTCCTCCATTAGTTACCAGCTACTTCTGGTGATGCCGGGTATCTGACCCAGCGACGCATACTTGCGGAAACACAGACGGCATAAGCCGAAGTCGCGCATGAAAGCACGTGGTCTTCCACAAAGCATGCAACGATTATATTTTCTTACTTTGAACTTAGGGGTTCTTTGCTGTTTGATGATAAGTGATTTCTTTGCCACATAATCTCCTTATTGATTCTTCTGGAAGGGCATTCCCAGTTCACGAAGCAGTTCACGGCATTCTTCATCGGTATGCGCCGTGGTTACTATGGTAATGTTCAGCCCGCGGATGGCATCGATTTTGTCGTATTCAATTTCAGGGAAAACAGTTTGCTCTTTCAAGCCAAAAGAGAAGTTTCCTCTGCCATCGAAAGAATTAACCGGGATTCCGCGAAAATCGCGAATACGGGGAATAACTATGGAGATTAAGCGATCAAAAAACTCGTACATCACTTCATCTCTAAGGGTTACTTTGCATCCAATAGGCATGCCCTGGCGCAGCTTGAAGTTTGAAATGGATTTGCGGGCACGGGTAATAAGCACTTTACGTCCACAAATTTGTTCCATGTCTTTCACTGCGTTATCAAGCAGGGCTTTATTCTGGGTAGCGTGTCCCACACCCATGCTAAGCACTATTTTATCCAGGCGAGGCACTTGATGCGGGTTCTTATAACCGAAATGCTTCTTCAGCGCTTCTGCCACTTGAGTCTTGTATTGTTCTTTCAAACGGTTCATTCTCTCATCTCCTGCTTACAGCTCGTCACCGGATTTCTTGCAAACACGTATGCGAACGCCTTCGCGAACTTGAATAACAGGTTTGGAAACCGCATTCAATTTCTCGTTGAAGAGCATTACGTTTGAAGCCTGGACGGGAGCTTCCATGGTGATGATGCCACCCTGGGGATTACGTTGCGTGGGCTTGGCATGCTTTTTAATCATGTGAACTTTTTCCACAATTACTCTTCCGGTTTTGGGGAAGGCTTTTAGGATATGACCCTTTTTGCCTTTGTCAGCACCGGAAATAACTACTACCAGATCACCTTTCTTTAAGTTTAATTTCTTTTCTTCCACGATTCCTCCTACAGCACTTCCGGAGCCAAGGACACTATTTTCATATAGTGATGCTCGCGAAGTTCACGGGCTACTGGACCAAAGATACGGGTGCCCTTGGGTTCGTGTTTTTCATCGATTATTACCGCAGCATTATCCGCAAAACGGATATAAGAGCCATCAGGACGACGCACTTCTTTGTGCGTGCGAACAATAACGGCTTTCTCTACGGTGCCTTTTTTTACTTTGCCACCTGGTGTGGCAGATTTGATCGCGACAACAATGATGTCTCCAATCGACGCATATTTACGCCGTGTGCCACCAAGAACCTTGATGCACATGGCTTTTTTTGCGCCAGAGTTATCGGCGATATTCAATATGGTTTGAACCTGAATCATTCCAAAACCCCTTATTTACTTCTTTCTACAATCTTGTGCAGAGTCCAGCGTTTTCGTGCGCTCATGGGACGCGATTCCATAATCTGAACCACATCTCCGGTATGCGCGTCATTCAGTTCGTCGTGTGCCATAAATTTCTTATGACGGCGAACAGTCTTTTTATATAGCGGGTGGATGAACTGACGTTGCACGCGAACCACGATAGTTTTATCGCTTTTATCGCTAACGACAATTCCCTGTTTGATCATTTTACGTGTTATAGCCACTTTTCACCTCAAGCCTTTTGCTCTATTTCTTTGATAATGGTGCTGATCCGGGCAATTTCGCGCCGGACTATACGGATACGATCGGGACGGTCGAGCAGATTTTTTGCCTTTTGGAAACGTAGATTAAAGAGTTCGATACGAAGTTCTTCCATCTTGGCTTGCAGCTCTGTAACGCTTAATTCACGCAGTTCTTCGGTCTTCATAATTCCACTCCTTCGCGAGCAATTACACGAGTTTTAATCGGCAGCTTATGGGCTGCAAGGCGCATAGCTTCTTTGGCAATCTTTACATCCACACCTTCAAGCTCGAAGAGCACGCGACCGGGACGAACCACAGCAACCCAATATTCCGGGGCGCCTTTGCCTTTTCCCATACGAGTTTCGGCTGGTTTAGAAGTGATGGGCTTATCTGGGAAAATCCTGATCCATACTTTTCCCAAGCGTTTCATATGACGGGTAATGGCAATACGAGCAGCCTCGATCTGACGGCTGGAGATGAAGGCGTCTTCCAAAGCGATTAATCCATAATCACCAAAGTCAACGTTGCATCCTGTCCAGGAAAGACCGTTTCTTCTGCCCTTCATCATCTTGCGATGTCTTACTTTTTTGGGGGCTAACATTCCATTCTCTCCTTTAGCCTAAGATATCACCCTTATACACCCACACCTTGATGCCAATTACTCCATAAGTGGTATTAGCTTCCACATTGGAATAATCAATATCGGCGCGTAGGGTATGAAGAGGAGTTCTGCCTTGTTTGTAGCGTTCCGTACGTGCTATTTCTGCACCGCCTAAACGGCCTGAAACCTGAACCTTGACGCCTTGTGCGCCTTCTTTCATCACGTTGCGGATTGCCATTTTCATCGCTCTACGGAAGGATACGCGTTCTTCCAGTTGGCGTCCGATTTCCAGACCCACCAAACGGGCATCCAGCCACATCTTGTCTATCTGTTCGATGTTGATCGAAACAGTTATCAAGTTTGGGCGATTTTTGTTAATTAGAACATTCAGCTCATTGCGCAGCTTATCGATATCTTCACCTTTCTTACCGATTACCAAACCGGGGCGAGCTGTGTGAATATCAATAATTATCGAGCTGGTTTTACGAGAAATCTTTACTTTAGAAACCATCTTTGCGGCAAGCCGTTTATGAATATAGCTCCGGACTTTTATATCTTCCTGGAGATAATCCACATAAGACGTTCCTTGAGCAAACCAGATGGAATCGGTGTCTTTATTAACACCGAGACGGTATAGGACGGGGTGTATTTTTTGTCCCAAGGTTTTCCTCCTATTCTATGGTTTGAATCTCCAGGGAGATATGACAAGTTTGTTTTCTTATCATAAAGGCTCTACCCTGAGCTCTGGGCATAAAACGTTTCATTTGTGGTCCCTCATCTGCCATGGCTTGGGTTACAAACACCTGATTGAGATCAATCTTGGGGTCCTTTACCTGAGCGTTAGCGATGGCGGATGCCAATAATTTATAGATATGTCCTGCAGCTCTCCGGCGCGAAAAACGCAGCAGGTTTTGAGCTTCAGTAACGCGTTTGTAGCGAATCGTATCCAGCACCAGACGTGCTTTACGGGCAGATCCACGGGCGAAACGAAGTTTAGCAGTTGCTTCCATTGCTGTCTCCTATTTACCCTTTTTCTTCTTCTCTTTGTGTCCACGGTAGGTGCGTGTGGGAGAAAACTCACCCAGCTTGTGACCAACCATGTTTTCGGTTACATACACCGGAACAAACTTGTGTCCGTTGTGCACCGAGAAGGTATGACCGATAAAAAGAGGCGTGATTACCGAACGGCGAGACCAGGTTTTAATCACGCTTTTCTTGCTTTCGGTATCCAGCACTACCACTTTCTTCATCAGATGATCGTCAACAAAGGGTCCTTTTTTAATTGAACGTGCCATTTTCTATATCCTCACACTATCTCTTTTTCACAGCTTTCACGATATACTTATCGGAATACTTGCGGGTTTTACGGGTTTTACCGCCCTTGGCAGGTTTACCCCAAGGTGATACAGGATGTCCACCACCGGAAGTTTTACCTTCTCCACCACCCATGGGGTGATCTACGGGGTTCATAGCAACACCACGAACCGTGGGACGGATTCCCATCCACCGTTTGCGTCCTGCCTTACCAATCTGCACCAGAGAGTGATCCGGATTGCTAACCTGCCCCATTGTGGCAAGGCATTCTTTACGGATCAAATGCACGTCGTTGGAGGGCATTTTTACATGAACATAATCACCATCTTTTGCCACAACCTGAGCATAAGTTCCGGCGCTGCGGGCTATTTGACCACCGCGTCCTTTCTTCAGCTCTATATTGTGCACCACGCTACCCAAAGGAATCTTTTCCAAAGGTATTGCATTACCTACGGCTATTTCGGCATCGGGACCACTCATTACTTTGGTGCCAACTTCTAAACCATCAGGTGCAATTATATAGCGTTTTTCGCCATCCACATAATGCAATAATGCAATACGGGCTGTGCGGTTAGGATCATATTCAATAGAGGCAACTTTGGCTGGAATACCAGCTTTGTCGCGCTTGAAATCTATTACACGATAGTGACGGCGATGTCCTCCACCGCGATGGCGGCAGGTGATTCTTCCGTTATTATTGCGTCCGCCTGTTTTGTGCAGAGGTCTAAGCAGTGATTTTTCCGGAGTATCAGTTGTGATCTCTTCAAAGCTATAACCCGAGCGGAAGCGCATGGACGGGGTGGTTGGTTTATATTTCTTTATTCCCATTCTTCACCTCTTAAACTTCGAAATCGGCAATTTTATCGCCGGCGCGAAGTGTGACTATAGCCTTCTTCCAATCGGGACGTTTTCCACTGTATTTACCCAAGCGTTTTGGCTTGCCCATCATGCGGATGGTGTTCACATTAAGCACTTTAACGGCAAAAATGTGTTCAATGGCTTTTTTGATCTCGATTTTATTGGCGTTGATGCTCACCTT
>JAQVMI010000336.1 GCA_028703735.1 Candidatus Cloacimonadota bacterium
TATCCGCAGCCAAAAGGTGATGTGCCTTTTTCGGTTTATACCGAAATGAGCGTGTGCCCCTGGAACCAAAAGCGTAATCTGGTGCATATCGGGATTCAGGGAAAAAAGCTAAATCTCTCTGCTGCTCCCCCCAGTAATTTGGTGTTTTTGATAGATGTTTCCGGTTCGATGAATGCTCCCAACAAACTTCCTTTGGTGCAGGAATCCTTGAATCTATTGGTAGAAAACATGCGTGGAAACGATAAGGTAGCCATAGTAGTATATGCCGGAGCAGCAGGTGAAGTTTTATCCACCACAAACGGCAACCAAAAGATGAAAATTTCCGAGGCAATAAACAATCTTCGTGCCGGAGGTTCCACCGCAGGTGGTGCAGGTATTCAGCTTGCCTATAAAATTGCCACAGAAAGCTTTATCCAGGGTGGAAACAACCGCATTATCATTTGCACCGATGGAGATTTTAACGTAGGCGCATCTTCTGATACTCACTTGACAGAATTGGTGGAAACAAACCGCAAAAGCGGGGTTTATTTAACCGTTTTAGGCTATGGCATGGGAAATTACAAAGATAACAAGCTGGAATTGCTTGCCGATAAAGGAAATGGCAATTATGCCTATATCGATACTATTCAGGAAGCTAAAAAGGTGCTGGTAAACGAGATGGCTTCCACCCTTTACACCATTGCCAAGGATGTGAAGCTGCAAATAGAATTCAATCCAGCCCACGTGAAAGCTTACCGATTGATAGGCTACGAAAACAGGCTGCTAAACAAGGAAGATTTTAAAGACGACAGTAAAGATGCCGGAGAACTTGGTGCAGGGCACAATGTTACCGCAGTTTACGAGATAATTCCCACTGCTTCCAAAGAAAGCATTCCCGAACTTGATGACCTGAAATATCAAGAGCTAAAGATTAGCGAAACAGCTCGCAATTCACCTGAAGCTTTAACGGTGAAACTACGCTATAAACTACCCGATTCCGAAAGTAGCCTTCCCTTGGATGTACCGGTGATGAACAAAACCAAAAATCTGGAACAAGCTTCCGAAAACTACTTGTTTAGTGCTGCGGTTATTGGCTATGGCTTGATGCTGCAGGATTCAGAATTTAAGGAAGCCCTTAGCTGGGAAATGGTTACAGACCTTGCCAAAGCTAATCTTGGTAAAGATAGCGAAGGCTATAGAGCAGAATTTTTAACCCTGATAGAATCTGCCGCAAAACTGGCTGCCAAACGTGACAAAGAAAAAAACCGTGATTTTAACAAAGGCTACGAATAATCTGAATAGTGCTTTTGGAGCTTACCTTACAAGCTGGTTTGGAGTTTACATGAAAGCTGGGGTGCTGATCTCCCGATCAGCACGTGGCAATCAGGAGATTGCCACCCCTGCTTTATGCTAAGCCTGAAGTCCAACCCGCCACATTGTAAGTAGAGATAAATGTAATTAGTAGCGGAGTGTTGAACTCCAGTGTTTTATCCAGGATTATGAGTTCTGGTTCTACAGTCTTGAAAATAACTTTAGGAGAAACAATGTCTATATCAATAGGGTGGATTGCACCCATAACCGTCGCCTTACTATTTGTCTGGATCATCTTAGCTAAGGATAAGGTGAACCTTAGAACCTGGGGAATAGCCGGAATATCCTTTGTAATTGGATTAAGTTTATTGGGAGCTTTTTTGGTGCAAAGCCGTCAAAGCGAAACAAGTTTACGCGTGGTTGGTTACTCCAGTAAACTTTTCGAATCCGATTTGGTAAAATGGAATCTTACCGTTCAGCGCACCACCTCTCCCCAAGCTTTGAAGGAAGGATACAGCCGCATGAGTGAAGATATTTCAGCCTTCAAGAAGTATTTAACTGATAATGGAATTCCCGAAAAAGACATCAACATTCAGCCCATAACCAGCTTTCCCATGAACGATAATTATGGCACCTTAACCTCTTATAACCTGAATCAAAGTGCCTTTATTTTGTCCTCGGACATTAAAAAGATTGAAGAGCTTGCCCTTAATCCCGAGTTCTTTGCAAATCGTGGAATGCTGCTGCAGAATTCTAATCTTGCTTACCTATACTCCAAATTGCCAGAGCTAAAAAAACAGCTACTCTCCGAAGCTACTACCGATGCAGTTAGCCGCGCCAAAGAAATATCCGGAAGTGCTAATACCAGGCTTGGTAAAATGAAAGAAGCCAGAGCCGGAGTTTTTCAAATCACCGAGCCATATTCCACAGACGTGGCAGATTATGGCTATTACAACACAAGTACTCGCAGCAAAAGCATTTCCGTAACTTTAACAGCCGTATTTAAGCTAAAGTAGCGTTTTTTCCACAATCCGAAAGCAAGTTTTGGAGACAATGAACTTGACATAATTTGAATGGCTGCAATTATTCGGAACACAGGAATCCCGAAATCTAACTGGAGGAACGGATGACCAGAAAAGTATTGCTTATTACTTTGATAGCTGTGTGTACATTACTATCGCTATTTACTTGTAACCAAAAGCAAAAAATGGTACTTAGGATAGGAACAAATCCCGAATACCCTCCAAATTCCTATAGGGTTGGCAATCAGTTTGCCGGAATTGATATTGATATTGGTAAAAAGATAGCTGAGAAATTGGGGGTGGACTATCAAATAGTCCCTTTGGAATTCGAACAGCTATTACCATCTTTGGCAGTAAATAAGATTGATGTTGCAATCTCTGCCATAACCATTACACCAGAACGTACCAAGATAGTAGATTTTTCTGCCCCTTACAGCGTAACGAATCAGGTACTTATTTCACGACAGGATTCACCCATGAAGATTAATCGCTTGGAAGATTTGGGAAAATGTACCATAGGAAGCCTTGGGGGAACCACAGGTAGCTTCTATATTGACGAAAACTTGATAGAGAAGGATCTGATGCCTAAAGCGAACCTTAAGCTTTATGCCACTAACATAGAGGCAATAGGTAAAATGTTGGATGGAGAACTTGATTTGGTGATAATAGACGAAAGTGCCGCACTTGGATATGCCAAGCAAAAACCAATCAAGATTGCCTATGTGATACGTACAAACGAACAATATGGTGTAGCCATGCAAAAAGGCAAGAAGATAAACGAAAAAATAAACCAGGCATTAAACGAACTCATAACCAGCGGAGAAGTAAAAGCTATCATTGCTTCACACATACGTTGAGGAGGGTGCTGGAGTTTTGGAGTGCTGGGGTTCTGGAGTGTTGCGGAGCTTTCCAAAGCTCCGATATGATTTTGGATACTTAGCAGATGGAGTCGCTGAAGTCCTATCTGCTAAAATAGAAGCATATTGTTATAGATTATTTCAGCAGAC
>JAQVMI010000016.1 GCA_028703735.1 Candidatus Cloacimonadota bacterium
GAATTTAGTAACTACTGCTCCAGCATCGGGTTTGTATCTAATGGACGTGAAATATCCTGTAATGCTGCTTGACGAATCTGCCGAGGCAAATATTCTGGAGACTTTAAAGAGGTAATAATGAAATATAGTATTCCCCGTGGAACATACGACATCCTACCTGCCGAAAGCTATAAATGGCAGGCAGTTATAAGTAGCTTCCGTAAAATAGCAGGTAGTTTTGGATACGAAGAAATTACCACCCCAATTTTTGAAGTAGCAGAGCTTTTTGAACGTAGCTCCGGCGAAAGCTCGGACGTGGTGCAAAAAGAGATGTACCGTTTCACCGATCGTAAGGGACGTGAATTCGCTTTGCGTCCGGAAGGAACTGCTCCAGTGGTTCGTAGCTATGTGGAAAACCACTTGGATGTGCTGTCTAACCGCACCAAGCTATACTATATTGGTCCCATGTTTCGTTATGACCGTCCCCAGGCTGGCAGATTCAGACAGTTCTATCAATATGGCATCGAATTCATTGGCAGTGATAATCCCTATTACGATGCAGAAGTTATTGCCATTGAAATGCTTTGGCTGAAAGATTTGGGATTGAAAAACCTGCGTTTGGAGATAAACAGCGTAGGGTGCAGCTCTTGTTCCGCAGATTACGATACTGCCTTAAGGGAATTCTTTCGTCCCTTGCTGCCACAGTTGTGTGCGGATTGTAACAATCGTTTCGATAAAAAGCCACGGCGTTTGTTAGATTGCAAGGTGCCTTCCTGTAAAGCTTTGCGTGGTTCAGCTCCTTCACAATTAGATTATTTGGATGAAGCCTGTAAAGCTCATTTTGCGATAGTATGTGAACACCTGGAAAGCATGAATATTCCCTATACCATCAATCCTGGAATTGTGCGGGGTTTGGATTATTATACAAATACTGCCTTCGAGGTGATATATGAAGGTTTAGGTGCTCAAAATTCCCTTGCAGGTGGGGGCAGATACAACGGGTTGATAGAACAGGTGGGGGGTAAATCTATTCCTGCCATTGGTTTTGCAGGGGGATTCGAACGTTTATTGCTGGCTTTGGAACACGAAAAGATAAATTTTGCCGAACATAAAACACCCGATGCGTATCTTATCTGCCTGGGTGATAAAGCTCGTAGCGGCGTAATGGCTTACCTTAATGCTTTACGGCAAAATGGTTTGTATGTGGAATACGATCCTGATAAAAGCTCTTTGAAGGCACAATTTAAAGCTGCAGATGCAACAAATGCCCGCTTTGCCATCATCATTGGGGATAGCGAAATTGAAGCCGGAACGGTTAACCTGAAAAACCTGAAAACCGGAGAGCAACAAAGCCTGCCCTTGGATGGGGGAGAAGTGCTACTACACATAGTTCAAGGACAAGTGTAGAAAAATAGACAAGAGGGATTTTTTTTACAGAGAGTAAAAGAGAAAAGAGAGCTTTTTTTAATTCGTAGCGGAGGATTCCGATCCTCCGAAAAAGAGATACTTTACAAAGAGTAAAAGAGGAAAGAGAGTTTTTTACAAAGAGTAAAAGAGTAAAAGAGGGAAAAGAGAGCTTCAATTACCGTAGCGGAGGATTCCGATCCTACGTAAAATAATAAACTCCATTGCTTCTTTCGTGTTACAGCAGAGGATTTTTTTACAAAGAGTAAAAGAGAAAAGAGAGCTTCCTATTTCGTAGCGGAGGATTCCAATCCTCCGTAAAATAATAAACTCCAGTGCTTCTTTTGTGTTACAGCAGAGGATTTTTTTACAAAGAGTAAAAGAGTAAAAGAGGGAAAAGAGAGGCTATTTTTCTAAGAGCTAAAGAGAAAAAAAAAGGAAAAGAGCTCAGCAACATCACGTTGCCAGAACTCTTTTCCCCAATCAAATTCTAATTTCCTATATCTACAGGTGGTGTTTCACCTTTTCACTTTTCCACCTTTCCACCTACAAATACTTGTTTATCTTACCTTCCACCAATGCTTTAATTTCGTCCATGCGGGCTTGGGTAAGAGCCTCATAGCGTGTAACCAGAACCGGAGTAGTATTAGAGGCGCGGATCAAGCCCCAACCATCAGCGAAGGTTATACGAGCTCCATCAATATCGTTCACATCATAGCCTTCGGTTTTAAATTCGTTACAAACCTTTGCCACAACGTCGAACTTGCGATCATCTGCGCATTTTGTGTGCATTTCCGGGGTGTTATACATTTTGGGTTGATCTGCCAGGTAGCTACTAACTGGTTTATCGGTCTTGGAGGCGATTTCTATAAAGCGGCAGCTTACATAGATAGCATCATCAAAACCCAGATACCGGTCTGCCAAAAACACATGTCCACTCATTTCTCCGGCAAAATCCACCCCAGCTTCTTTCATATACATCTTGATGTTGGCATGACCTGTTTTATACATAATTGGGATGCCGCCATGATTCTTGATATCATCAAAGAGGTTTTTGGAGCATTTCACATCGGCAATAACCTTTTTGCCCTGGTTGGTTTTCAGGTAGTCACGAGCCAGAATATTCAGTATTTGGTCACCAAACAGCATTTTTCCTTTTTCATCCACCACCCCAATGCGGTCAGAATCTCCATCCAATCCAATTCCCAGTTCATATTCTGCTTCCACCACTGCGCGTGATAAATCCACCATATTCTTTTCCACTGTGGGGTCTGGATGATGGTTTGGAAAATCACCATCGGGATCGCAATACATTTCTATAACTTCGCATCCCAGGCGACGTAAAATTTCTGGAAGGTAAGGACCGCCCATGCCATTTCCGCCATCTACGATAACTTTTACGCTTCTATCCAGCTTTATGCTATTCACAATGTAATCCATGTATTCATCGCCAATAGTTGCATGATGATACACTTCACCCTTTCCGGAGGCAAATTTCCCAGCCTGAATAATATGCAAAACCTTTTGAAGTTCATCTGCATAAACGCTACCCAAACCGAGGTTTAGCTTGCAGCCATTGTATTGAGAGGGGTTGTGGCTGGCAGTAACCATGGCACCGGCATCTTTTCCAAGCTGCCATATTGCAAAATACAGCACAGGAGTGGCTACAATGCCAATATCATAAACATCGCATCCGGTTTCCAGAGCTCCTTTGATAAAGGCATTCATAAATTTTTGGGTGCTGTGTCTGGCATCTCCTCCAACCACAATGGATTTCAGCTCTTTTTCGCGAATATAGCTTCCAAATCCTTTGCCAATAAGATAATATGATTCTTCGTTTAATTCTTCATCCACCACACCGCGGATATCGTATTGACGGAATACTTGTGCTTTTATCATGATTTACTCCTTATTAATGATCTATTTGGGTAGTAATTTTTTGTAAAATTGGTAATATTGCTTTGATGGCTTCTGCTCTGTGCGAACAGCTATTTTTGGTTTCCCAGTCCATTTGGGCATAGGTTACACCGTTTACGGCAAAAATGCTGTCGTAACCAAAACCGGAATCACCCAATTCTTTTAGGGCAATATCTCCCACAACCTTACCTTCCACAACGGCAATAATGCCATCTGGAGCAGCCAAAGCCACTGCTGTTTTAAAGGTGGCTTTACGGTTTGTGATTCCTTCCATTAGTTTCAGGGCTTTTTGCCGGTTATCCGAATAGCTGCAAATTTCTCCTGCAAAGCGGGCTGTATAAACCCCGGGAGCGTTATCAAGCGCTTCTATAAATAAGCCTGTATCATCCGCTAGGCACAGCAATCCACTATGTTCAGCCGATTCCAGGGCTTTTTTCATGGCGTTTCCAGAAATAGTATCCATATCTTCTATGGTGGCAGGAAGCAAAGGGAATTCTGCCAAATTATGCAGGGTAACCGGTAAAAAGGAAAGCAGAGCCGAAAGCTCCAGCAGCTTATCCTGATTATTTGTAGCTAAGAGGATTTCTGTATGCATAGCTTAACGCTTTAACCACCCTTTTATCTTCTGCAGTATGTTTTTGTCCAAAAATTGTTCAGCCGTAGCGGTTATCTTCTTCATCTGATCCAGCACTTCGCCTTCTCCGCTCCAATTATCTGCCAGAATTTTGGCATCAATCTCGTTTAAAATCATGTTCAAGCCCATTACAACCAAAACCAGATCGTCCACATGTCCGATAATGGGAATGAAATCCGGAATTATATCCAGCGGCATAATAACGTAAGCTACAATTCCACCTGCCATCAGCTTCTGCTTGGTGGGGACGCGTTTGTCCATGGCTAAACGGCAAACCAGGATGAAAAAATCTGGCAGTAAAAACAGATACTCTCCCAGTTTTCCACCAATGGAACCGCCCTTTTGCTGTGTCCAACCCTTGGCTTTTTTGCGTAAATCTTCGTAGAACTTCAGCTTGTCCTCGTCAACATCCACTATTTTTTCCTTGAACTTTTCTTGTTCCTCTTCGGGCATTTCCCTTCCGTTAAGTATATCATCATTCATAATATACCTCCTTTTGCCATAGTTTTTAGTGTTTGTAGCGGAGTCAAGTAATTTCTTATTAATCCGCTGGATATCTTGTGGGTACACGAAATGCCGGAATGGTTTTGTTTGTTGGCACAAGAGCGGAATCCTTTTTGCAGGCACTTTCCTCTGCTTTTACCCATGCTTATAAGAGTCTGGTTCCAGTAACCTTGCAGTTACCATTCAGCTACTTATGTTCCTGCATGGTAAATTCCGGGATAGATGGTATATGCTAGTGGAAATTAGAGGGAAGGATGCAGCACGCAATGCTGAACAATGCTATGTTTTTGTATCTTGTAGGTGATGAGGATATATTGAACAGGGGGTGTTCATGAATCCGCTTTTATATATCTGTGCTATAAAACGGGATAAAAGTAAACGCCGGAGTGATTCCGGCGTTTATATAAGTAGAGTTGTTTATTAGTTAATCGTTTATTGCTGCAATAGCTGCTGCCAAACGGGCAATCGGAACACGATAGGGAGAGCAGCTAACGTAATTCATACCAACAGTGTGGCAGAATTCCACAGAGCTCGGTTCTCCACCATGCTCACCGCAGATACCAACCTTCAGGTTAGGTCTGGTTTGGCGTCCGCGTTCTGTTCCCATTTTTACCAATTGACCCACGCCTTCCCGGTCTAAAATCTGGAAGGGATCGCTCTTTAGCAGGTTTTTATTTAGGTATATGGGTAAGAATGAACCTGCATCATCGCGGGAATAGCCAAAGGTCATTTGGGTTAGATCGTTGGTTCCAAAGCTGAAGAATTCAGCCCGAACTGCAATTTTATCGGCTACTAATGCAGCCCGTGGGATTTCGATCATAGTGCCAACCAGGTAGTCCACCCGGTCTTTCTTTTCTGCAAACACTTTTTCCGCTATTCTGCGGATAATATCTTCCTGCATTTCAAATTCTGCAGCGGTGCCAATGAGGGGAATCATAATTTCGGGAAGGACACTGATGCCGCGGGATTTTACTGCCAAGGCAGCTTCTATAATTGCCCGGGCTTGCATTTCGGTAATTTCAGGATAGGTGTTTCCCAGCCTGCAACCGCGGTGTCCTAACATGGGATTGAATTCGTGCAAGGATGCCACACGTTGCTGAACTTTTTGTAAGCTCATGCCCAGCTCGTCGGCAATTTCTTTTTGTGCAGCTTCCTCGTGAGGGACAAACTCGTGCAATGGCGGGTCTAAGAGACGTACCGTTACAGGGAAACCATTCATAGCAGTGAAGATGCCTTCAAAATCTGCACGTTGGATAGGCAACAGCTTATCCAAAGCAAGGCGGCGTCCCTTCTCATCATCAGCAAGAATCATTTCGCGCATTGCTTTGATGCGATCACCTTCGAAGAACATATGTTCGGTGCGGCACAAACCAATACCCTGTGCTCCAAAAGCACGCGCTACAGCAGCATCTTTGGGAGTATCGGCATTGGTGCGAACCTTCATGCGGGTATATTTATCGGCAAGCAACATTATTGCGCCAAAATCACCACTAAGCTCTGGATCCTGTGTATCAATTTTGCCTTCCAGAATCTTACCGGTAGAGCCATTAAGAGAAATCCAATCGCCTTCCTTATAAACCTTTCCAGCCACAGTCATGGTTCTGGCTTTGTAATCAATCTGCAAGGCTCCGGCACCAGAAACGCAACATTTACCCATGCCACGGGCAACCACAGCAGCGTGAGAAGTCATCCCACCACGTGCAGTTAAAATACCTTTGGCTACGTTCATGCCACGCAGGTCTTCCGGGGATGTTTCTATGCGCACAAGGATCACTTTCTTGCCATCCGCAGCCCATGCTTCAGCATCATCAGCAAAGAATACTATCTGACCTGTTGCTGCTCCGGGGGATGCCGGTAATCCGGATGCAATTATATTTGCTCCTGCCAATCCTGCTTTGGTGAAAACAGGATGTAAAAGCTCGTCCAGTTTACCAGGTTCCAGGCGGTTTAGGGCAGTTTTTTCGTCAATCATGCCTTCACGCAGCATATCCATGGCAATTTTTACCATAGCAGCACCGGTGCGTTTGCCATTACGGGTTTGCAGCATCCAAAGCTTATTATCCTGAATGGTGAATTCCACATCCTGCATATCTTTGCTATGCTGTTCCAGTTTGTTCTGAATCTCAAACAGCTCTTTATAAACAGCGGGCATAGCTTCTTCCAGGGATGGATAGTTTGCAGCACGATCTTCTTCGGTAACTTTTGCTAATACAGCCCAGCGTTGCGAGCCAATAAGGGTTATTTGTTGGGGTGTGCGTATTCCGGCTACCACATCTTCGCCCTGTGCATTGATAAGGTATTCGCCATTAAAGAGGTTTTCTCCAGTGGCAGCATCACGGGTAAAAGCCACACCGGTAGCACTGGTAGCACCCATGTTGCCAAAAACCATTGCTTGAACGTTTACAGCAGTTCCCCAAGCATCCGGAATACCATTCAACTGACGGTAAAATACCGCACGATCGTTGTTCCAGCTATCGAAAACAGCAAAAACTGCTCCCCAAAGCTGTTCCCAGGGATCGTTCGGGAAATCGTGTCCGGTGTTATCCTTCACAGCTTTCTTAAATTGGGCTACTAAGCTCTTCAGGTCATCAGCAGTAAGCTGCAGATCGTTTTCCACACCTTTTTCTTTCTTCATTTGATGAATAATTACTTCAAAGGGATCTTCTTCTTCTTTGCTGGTAGGCTTTAATCCTAAAACTACATCACCATACATTTGAACAAAACGACGGTAACTATCCCAGGCAAAACGCTCGTTACCGGTTTTCTTTATAATACCCTGAACAGCCAGATCATTCATTCCAAGATTCAGGATGGTATCCATCATTCCCGGCATAGAAGCTCTGGAACCGGAGCGAACAGAAACCAGAAGAGGGTTTTCATCGGAACCAAATTGCATTCCCATAATGTTTTCCACATACTTTACAGCAGCTTTCACATCTTCTGCAAGTAGCTCGCGCAGTTTTGTGGCACCAAGTTCGTTATATTCTGTGCAAGCCTCTGTAGTAATGGTAAAACCAGGGGGAACCGGTACACCAATCAGATTCATCTCGGCAAGGTTGGCACCTTTTCCACCGAGAAGGTTTTTCATGTCAGCTTTTCCTTCGGCTTGTCCGTTGCCGAAGAGATAAACACGTTTAATTGCAGTCATTTATCCTCCATGATTGCTATGATACAAATATTTTTTCATTAAAGCCCACAGTCCTGATGATAGTAAATTTGTCAACTGCTTTCTTGAACCCAAAAACAAAGTGCGGAGTTTGAACTCCGCACTAATAGTGTTTTTATAGTAGTAAAGCAGGTTTGTTATTTAGCCAAAATCATCTTCTTGGAGGAAGTGTAATTCGAGGTGCGCATTGTGTACATATACACTCCGCTGGCAACCAGATTACCGTTGTGATCACGTCCATCCCAGCTTACCTGATAAAAACCTTCTGCCGCATGATTGCTGGAAAAACTGCGGATTAATTGCCCACGTGAGTTGTATATCTCTATTTTAACAGTTCCGGGTTCCCGAAGTCTATAGCGAATATTGGTATTGGGATTAAAGGGATTGGGGAAAGCAGCAAATAGCTGTGAAGGTGGTTTAACCTCAGGGATTTCAGGATTATCGTTTTCATCCCCAATTCTCACGGTTAAGGGACCGAAAAATTCTGAGGTTCCATCCTGGCTAATGCTTTCCAGCCAGTAGTAATAGGTTGAGTTGAAACTGGTTTCTTTATCAATGTAGCTGTAAGTAACTTGAGTGCTTATGTCTATACCTTCACAGATGATTTCTGGATTTACAGGAAATGCAAGCGACAATATTTTTTCATCTGCACGAAGCAGGTTATAGCCCAGATGATTGGTTTCGGATTGGGACACCCAAACTATTTTTACGTTTTTACGTGCTACTATTGTGGATGTGAAAGAGGTAAGGGTTACGGGTAAGTGCATATCCTGTTCATTAATAACAACCTTCAAACCAAAATTGGCTTTCGTCTCTTTACCCATGCCACCCACAGAGAAGGTTATGGTTTGATTATCTGTATCTATTATCACCGGGCTGGCAAGAAACAGAAGGTCTCCAACATAGTAAGCTACTTCTTCAGGATGATAGTCCAAACCCAGGTAAGATAGAGTAAAAGTTGCGTTTCCAATAGTGGCATTATTAAAGCTAAGATTGTATTGCAAACCGCTATAAAGAGTATCACCTTCTGTAATTATGTAGCCATAATCCATTGCTACATCCACACGATCGTTAGAAGAAGGAATAAAAGCGGCAGGATCAATTATAACATTGGGGCTTACAATTCCATGTAGTTCTGTAAAGTAGTTTCCCACATTAATTCTTGCAGGATTGCTATCCCTAATATAGGTGCTTCCTATTCCGGGTAGGGCTTCTATAGTGCTAATAGCCTTATTGTTGGAATTGAGGCTGGTTGTGTAAGGAGAGCCAACACCGCCGCAGGCTCGAACTCTGTAATAATAGGTATTATCTGCTGCAAGATTGTTCACAACGCAGGAAGTTACATTGCCCAAGGCTAAGGAATTGTAGCCAGCTAAAAAATCTTCAAAGTTCTGTGATTCCGAAACGTCCAATTCGTAAGCATTGGCATTGGAAACAGCTCTCCATTTAGCGGTGATGCTGGAGGTTGTAGGTTGCAAAGAGCCAACATTGTTGAGGTTTGGGGCTGCCAGCCGCACACCTTTGGACAAGAAAGCAAAAGAGGTGCTGCCAACACCGGTGGAGATAGTAGGTTGGGAGTAAACCAAAACCTTTGTATCTGGATTTCTTGCAGTTAAAGTGGTCTCAATTCTAAAACTCGTCATGACATAGGGTAAAGATGGGAAAGATGGCAGAGTAAAGGTAAGTGTTTTTGTGTTCACAACATTATTCTCTATGTTTTGACTTCCTTCCAATATATTATCACAACCTGTATCTGAAGATCTTGTTTCTCCTGTGCCATCAGGGTGCTCATACCACTTTATTGTTAAATACTTAATTCCAATTTCAGTACTAGAGCCAACTACTACTCCTAACTCCTCATCGAAACCTGTAGGCGTAAACTGGTAGGTAACGGTGATAACATCACCTGCACTTGCCAGTTGAGGATTCGTATTATTGCTACTTATGCCTACTAAAACTGTGCCAAAACTAGCCTGTGCCTCCAGCATGCCTACGCTAAGCAGGAGCAGAATAAAGATCACCATCAAGTTACGCATAATCAACCTCCTCAAGGTTATCGTAAAAAGTGAACAACCCAAAAAGCCGCAGACACAAAAAGCCTGCACACCATATAACAAAACACCCAAAGTAACTGAACTTAAGGCAGCTACTTTGAGGACAATCTAAGGTTATCATTTAAATGTCAAGCGAAAATATTGGTTCAATAAAAGCGAGGGTTCAATTCCTAAAGTTAAGTTCAAGATAGAAAGCTGAACTGATAAAATACTCATAGCAGGCATGATGATATTTAAACAATTGTCTTACTATAGTTTATGCGCCGCAAATTCTGGGCTTTTGCTTAACTGTTTCTGTGTTTCCACCGTAAATTACAACTAATTTGAAACAGTTATTTGTGGAAATATTGCAACATCCCCAGCAAAAATTTCCAGCTTCAGCATTATTTCCTTCCAAACTGCTCAGTCAGTTCCCAAGGGGTGAAAAGTTCGTTTTGTGAGAAACTTAAAAAAATAGCTTTACAGAATTTGGCATGTGAATAGCGTGTCTATTCGTGTTAAATTAAAGATGAATGAAAAAGTATAAAGCACATAAGGAAAAGCTATGAAGAAGTTTTTACTAATGCTCTTAGCCCTTGGATGCATGGGCTTTCTGGCAGCGAAGGTTGATCTAAATACAGCCACGCTGCAAGAACTTATGCAATTGCCAATTTCGGAAGAGCAAGCCAGAGATATTTTCGAATATCGTGAATACAAGCAGATATTCAACAATATCTTCGAGCTACGTGACATCCCTTCCATTGATCAAAGCACTTTGTTGCGGTTACGTCCCCTGGTTGTTGTTTCTCTATATGTTGAAACAGACGATGTGGCACTTCGCCGTGAAGAAATCCGCGATTTATTGGAAAGATTAGACAGCAATGAAGGTTCAGCAGAAGGTATGGCGGACGTATGGGAGGATTATTTAATGACTCCTCAAAACGTGAACCGCATGCAATTTGATGATTTGATTAGTTTGCCAAATGTATCCGGAGTGGATGCTGTGGCAATTTTGAGACGCACCGCACAGGGTGATACAATTGCTGATACTCGCGATCTTAGAGGCTCTACGGGTCTTTCGCATTATGGCTATACAAACCTGCGCAGTTATGTGTATTTTAAGGAACCTCCAGTTAAAGATCGTCTTATGTGGGATGCTCAATTACAGTATTATACCCGCTATTTTGAAGAAGGGCAATACGATATGCTGCACGAGAGCTTTCTGCGTAACGATTATGGCAGTACCACAGTTCAGGTGCCTCATCTAAAGAGCTTATCATATTGGGGATATTATGGCTTGGATAAGCTGGATCCAGATATTATGATGAAAATGCGGATGCGTTACGGTAACAACTTCAAACTGGGGATTATGAACTATACGGCTAAAGGTGAACCCGGTTTACTTACCACAAATACCGAAGATTTTCTTAAAGATTCCAAGTTTTATGCAGGGTACGAAAACTCTGTAATGCCTGGCTTGAATAATTCCCGCCTGAAAGTATATTTGGGTAATTATCGGGTAACTTATGGTGAAGGCTTGGTGATGGAAAATACCGATTATTATAGTGCACGTAAAACCGGATTTGGTTTCAGCAAGCGTATTTTAGGTATTACTCCGGATCTATCCCGCACTCAAGAATATTCACTGAAAGGTGGAGCTGTGGAATACACCACTCCGATGTTTGGTGTTTCTGCCTTTGCCTCTCAAGATGAAAAGGATGCCATTGTTTATGTTAATCGCGATGGCACACCTGTGAAGCGGGATGACTTTGGCAATGATGTGTTTACCAATAAGGATTCCAGTTCAGAGTATTTTGGACGTCAATATTACATTAACGAAGATGGCGATACTGTTTACAACTATGAAAACGGAAATCAGGTTTCGGCAGATAAGATTAAGGTGTTGAATTACACCAATCCAACTTTGCGCTATGATACAGATTCTCTGATGGAAGCAGAAGCTTGGTTTAATAGTGAGCTGGATAAGGGCACACCCTATGCTACAGATTATATCAATCTTGCCACCAGAACAGATGCACTAAATGAGAAACTTCTGGGAACGCACTTACAAGTGAATCCCTTTATTGGTACCAAGCTGGGATTTACCACCTACACTTCATACTATGACAATGCTCATTTCATCGTGCCGGGTAATGATGACCTCTTGAAAACCCTCTTGCGTGATAGTTATTATTACACCAAATTGAGCAAGGCACTTAATGCAGAGATAACTTCGCTATACAGCACTCAAAACGATTCCTATTCCCGCGATTACCGCAGAATAATAGGCTTTGATGGACAAACTGTAATTGGCAACACCTCTGTGCAAGGCGAATACGCAGAGCTTTCGGTGACTGGGGGAGACACGAAAATAGGTGATGATCCCAAAGCATATCTTGTTTCGTCCTACACTCAATTCGAAAACCTTTATTTCATCACAATCCTGCGTAATTACGATGTAGGTTTCGATAATCCTTATAGTAACAGTTTCTCTGAACACGAACGCTTCGAGGATAGCATTTTGGAAAAGAATATCTATGCGCTAACAAACCCCACAACTGCAGATTTATATTTGAATTCCAATCAGTCGCAGCCTGAACGCGGTGTTTATTTCGAAACTCGTTACAAATTCAATAATTTCTTCACAGTTGGCAGGAGTTACCTGGATCTGTGGGAAAGGCTTACTGATGGACGCCGTACCAGCAGATTCCAAAGTGAATTGGAATTCCGCCCCTTGTTCCAGGTGAGTTTACGCCTTAGATACAAGAATCAGGTGAACAGGTATGATGATGATGCAGAGCGTGGCGTAAGTAAAACTAACGAATACACCATGGCAGCCCGTACCTTCCTTTCTGCCAGAGACTTTCTGGAATTAGAATACAGGTATAATACAGTGCAAAGCCCTCCTTATACCTCATTAACTAATCCTGCAGAAATAGGAGAAAACACAATGGCAGCAGCTATGACACTTATGACGGGTGATTATATTGCTGCAAACTATACTCACAACTTCAATTCTTCACTAAAGCTGCAAGGCTCTTTCCTTTATTGGTTTGGGCATGGCATCTCACATTGGGATTGGGAAGACATGGAGATAGATTTCATGGGTGAAAGGGGTTCCAAAGCCTGGATCGCCATCACCAGCCGTATTTCTCAGAATCTGTATATGAACATTAAGTTCAAGAATAAAACATATCAGGATAAAGAACTTAGGGTACGCTTGTATAACGATCCCGATTATACCGATCCTAATTATCCCAATGTAACCCTGGTGGATGATCCTGTGTATTTCCAAAGAGTGGAACACAGCGAGAACACCATTCGCTTCAGCCTTGATTATCGCTTCTAACGTGGAGGAAAACATGTTATCAAATAAATCGATATTACTAATTACCCTGCTTATTGCAGCTTCAGCACTATCTGCCTGGAGCTTGAACGATTCTTATTTTGGCAATCGCTATGGCTCGCTGGATGCTCGAAGCTATGCTATGGGAAGTGCTGGTACATACAATGATATGCGTGCCTTTGGTATTGCTGATAACCCGGCGAATATTACCCTGATGCGCAAAAATCTGGGATTTTCTGTAAATACACATATTAACCGTAATCAGGATGACCGCAGCATCCCGTTGTATAACTCGTTTGATAATTATATCGACGATGCTGTGCTTACTTCTAACGTAAACAGCTATGACGATTTTG
>JAQVMI010000337.1 GCA_028703735.1 Candidatus Cloacimonadota bacterium
TGAGGTTATACTCTCGGCAGGAACAGTCCCCTCCAGAAGTTAGTATATCCACTCATAAATAATCAGCTGTCTAAAGTCGTGACTACCGGTTTTAAAATCCACAATCATCACCTCTGTGTCAGTTTCGATTCTAAGATCCGCCTTTCCCCTTAGTTGCACCTGATACTCCTGCCCTTGGGTAAGCACTGAACCAAGGTTTTTATGCTTGCTTTCAAAAACGGTCATCTCTTCGGATTCTGGAATCAGGCAGAAACTTTTCCGTTCCAAGCGAAGTTTTAGCCAGTTCTCGTAAAAAAGAAATAGTGATTCTGCCAAACGTTGCGAAATGATCTCACTTAGAAAATCGGCATTATAGTTTTTGGGAATCTGATAACGAAATTTATCGCTGTTGATTAGTTCTATTAGCCCATCTTGCAAAATCTGTTTATTGCCAAATACTTGGCTAAGCTCTTCCAAACCTGTGTGAGTTCCACTTTTACTACCCAGGATTTTGGCAAAATATGCATGCATCAGATTGCCAAACAGCTTGCTGCTGATGGTTTCTTCGGCTTCCCAGGCAAGACTTTGCAGGTGCGATTTTGTTTCTATATACCACAGGAAGGGATTTTTGATGAATTGCAAAATACCGGATGCCGAAGCCTGTAAAGTGTGCATAGCTCCAAAATCTTTTTCCGGATTAGAGGGGAGAATAAAAAATTCTGGGGGTGGTACACTTTCCAAACAGCAAACCTCTGCATCATTAGTTGCAGAAAAGCCAGGCAGATTTAAAGTGGAAGAGCTGTTTTGGTAGATTTGCTTAAACTCCAGGCTTAGTTTTTGTTGTGGCAGGCAAAGATTTTCATCTGTATATAGCTGCTTTAGCTCACCCAAAAAAGAGCTGGGGCAAATATCCCGCTCGGTATTACTATAGCTGAAACATACAGCCTCTTTGCTACACAGTAACAGCCGGAAAAAATAGTACCTTTCCCAGGCTCTGATATCCTTATAGCTTTTTAACCCCAGCTTACTGCGTTGAGCTTCATTTAACAGCCAAACAGGATTTGGATTGGAAGGAATGGCACCCTCGATCATCTGAAAGAATACCACCTTATCAAAACTGCGATTACGTGTATCCATCAGGTTACTAATCTCCCAGCTTGCGGTGCTACCCGAAACAGGTTTCCAGCTTATTTTTGCATTTTTTAGAAAGCTTAGTAGCAGCTCCAAAATGCCTGCTCCACAATTTCCCTCTAAAAAAATCTGCTCCCAGGATGGGATTAAACCCAGATTCTCGATAGCCCCAAAATTGGCAATCCGCTCCCAAAAACATGGCAGAATATCTGTATGCTGAAGCTCTCCTTCTTTTAGCAAGCGGTTTATCTTTAAGCTGGCAGGGTTATCTAAAAGCCGGCATAGTTCTGCAATAGAGCTAACCGCGGAAAATTGGTTTAGCAGCAAGAAATACCCTTTTAATAATGGATGCAAGGCAGATTCTGAGGCAACATCGAATAACTGCGTATCCACATAAAGAAAATCGTTCTTAATTAGTTGCGCCAGCTCGTTTAAGAGGATTTGCTTTGTGTCTTCGGTGTAATTATCGTAAAAATACGGAACAAACCAATCTGTGGAAACCAGCTTTGCCAAAAGAGAAACAGGCAGATAACCTCCACTTTGCTGCCTGGCGGTAATCCCATTCAGGATAGCAGTAAGCATCCGGTAGATTCTGCTGCTGGTAAAAGATACCGAACAAGGCAAGCGAAACCGCTGTGGATCGAAATAGCGGCTATAGCTTTTTTTATGAAAACTGCTGTCTATTATTGCACAGCTTCCTTTAGTTTCAGTTTCATTATCCAGCCATACCTGAAAGGCAATTGCCATCTGATCTTCATCGCTACTTTCTATCACACTAAGCTTGGGTTTGGTGGTTAAGGAATTCCAGGCAGATTTAAGCTCGAACTCCTGCACTTTGAAGCTGTTATCGGCATTATCCACTTCTAAACCGTGGAATAAAACAGTAACCTCGTTCGCAGCAGATTCTGCTTGCTGGATTATCTGCTTATCCAGCTCGCTGTAATAGTATTGATTTACAAAAATCAGGTGATGATTGTGCCAGGGAATCACAATGTTCTGTGGCTGCTGACAGAATATTTTATCGGTGAATCCCATTGCGCTTATATAGCTAAAGTAATCCTCCCTAATTTGCACAATAGCATCCAGATAGCTTTCCTGCCATGCCTGTAAATGAAACACACCTGATTCTTTTAGTTCACTTAAGGTGCTTATCTGTATGCATTCTTCTGCCAGTTCCTCGAAGAAATCAAAAAACTTCCTGCCCCATTCCACAATATCGCCATAGCTAAGAATATGAAAAAACTCCCTTCGCTTTTCCCCCATCACCAAATACAGGCACAATAACCGCTTTTCATCCATCAAAATGGGAGCTTCCGGAAGTACCACCATTTCCTTAAACTCTTCCATCCCCACAAAAATGTGCTTGGTAAAATCCCATCCCTGCATCTGCTTCTGACGTGCCATTCCGGCAGCAATACGTGTGGGAAAGATCAATACAGATTTCTCTTGCGTAAGCTGCATGGCAGTTTCCAAAAGATCTGCATTTAGCCCAATAGATTTAAACTTCATACCCTATCCTCCTGTTGTTTATAATAAAGGTGATACCAAACGGCAAAGAGATTCCTTGCTTTTGTTTATAACGCTGCGTCGGTTAAATTCCATAAGATCAATCCGCCTGCTATTGCTAAGATCATCCTCAAAATCACCAATTGCCACTCTACAGATAGATTCCTGGTAAATTGTGGCAGTAAGCTCGAAATTATGATTAAAACTGCGTAAATCCATGTTAACCGTACCAATTAACAGAACAGCATCATCCACTATCATTAGCTTGGTATGATAAAAGCCTTTTTGATATTCCCAAATCTCCACTCCCACATCCATCAGGTCTTTGAAGTAAGAGCGCGATGCCCAAAACACCATGAAGTGATCCGGCTTGCAGGGAAGTATTATCTGCACCTTTACCCCACTGATGGCTGCTGTTCTTAAAGCCATACGCAAGCTTTCGTTAAGAATTAGATATGGAGAAGAAATCCTGATGCTCTTGCGTGCGGAAGTGATGGCAACAAAATATAGCTGAAGAATATTAGCGTGTTCTGTATCGGGACCACTGGCTGCAACTTGAATTGGCACAATATGATTATCTGGAACAAATTCGGTAGAGCCATTTGAGGGAAGGTATTTGGTTTGCCCCAGCAGGTTTTCTTTGTTCACAAACAGCCAATCCAGCAAGAATATGGCTTGAAGTGCAATGGCAGCTTCA
>JAQVMI010000338.1 GCA_028703735.1 Candidatus Cloacimonadota bacterium
CTGTAATGGCAACCATCACAGATTATACCGAAACGCCTTCTCAGATGAGACGTTTCGAATATACCTATACTGCAAACTCCCAAGATCAACCGGCAACAATTACAAGTTCCTACTATGACAATAACCAGTGGATGCCGGATAAAAGGCAAACCTACACTTACAACAATTATGGGGGCATTACCCAAGTAAACATAGAGGAATATTACAACGGAGGTGGATGGGTTTTAATCGAGAAAGCTAATTGTGTAAGCAATATGGACAGGCTGGCAGAGGTTACACTTCAGGTTTATAACTTCGACTCCATGGATTGGGAGAATAATTGGCATATGGTTCTGGCTTGGACAGGAAGCCAGGTGAATGAAGTGGTAGAACATGATTGGACAGGAAGTTCCTGGGATAATAGCAGGAAACAAGTGTTTTCCTATGGTGAAGATGACGACTTAACACAAATAACTGAATATTGGTGGAGTGCGGGATATAGCACCTGGAGGGAAGATTATCGCACCACTTTTACGTTTATAAGCGCATTTACTTCCGAAGAATTGATCGAAGAATACGATTCATTTGGAAACTGGATTTCAGAATGGAAGGGAGTAATGAGTTATAACCTTTACGGTTATCCCACCTCTCAATTAGGCTACTCTTGGGAAAACGATGTTTGGGGATTAAGCGAACGAATGAGCTTCAATTATAACGGCTCGGCTGTTCAAGATAACAATTCTCCCGGAATCCCGCTTGTAATCAATAACTATCCCAATCCCTTTGTGGAGGCTACTACGGTTTCGTATAAACTTCCGCAGTCCGGACAAACAGAGCTGAGCATTTACAATATACGTGGTCAACTTGTACGGATGCTGGTGAATGAAGCTTTATTAAGTGGACAGCATACAGTAACATGGGATGGGAAAGACGATAATGGAAAATCTTTGGCAGCTGGTATGTATCTGTGCAGGATAAGCTCTGCTGGAATGCAGGAAACACATAAAATGCTACTGATGAAGTAGCTAACTTATACACAGACTCACAATAACAAGAATGGTAATTAACGGGAGTTAAATCGTGAAAAGAGCACTGCTTATTCTGGTGATAGTAATAAGTTGCCTTTCCTTGGCAGCAGAAGCCATCCCCTTGCGTCAAACTGAAGCCATGGTGTACAATAGAAGTGTTGCCAATCTATCTGATGGTAGTATAATAACCGTATGGGATGAAGCCAGAACTGATGATTATGACATCTTTGCGCAGCGGTTTAATGCTTTGGGACAAGCGCTCTGGAGCAGCCCAAAGCCATTGTTCAGAGTATCTGGCACCCAAAGAAATGGTATTCTTGTCCCAACAGTTGATAGCTGCTTTGTGGCATTGTGTTGGAACGGAACACCCGGTAGTTATGCCAATATGTCCTTTTTAGTTCAGAAATTCAATTCTGATGGAGATCCTCTTTGGGGAAATGCCAGTTTGGAATTCTCTTTGGGAAATGCTACCTCGCAAGCCTATTCTGTAATTGCAAATCCCATTGGAGGTATCAATTTAGTGGTCTCTCGAGGAGGTAGCTTGCCCAGTACGATAGCTTACAGTTACGATTCCAGCGGAAACCAGCTTTGGGGTGAGGAAGGTCTCCTGCTTAGCAACGAATCCGGCTTTTCCCCTGATTCCATGATAA
Organism: Candidatus Cloacimonadota bacterium; assembly: GCA_028703735.1. Classification (GTDB taxonomy): domain Bacteria; phylum Cloacimonadota; class Cloacimonadia; order Cloacimonadales; family Cloacimonadaceae; genus Cloacimonas. The sequence continues at coordinate 1,658 of JAQVMI010000338.1, forward strand.
GCGACGGAAGCGGAGGATATATCGTTAACTTGAAGCGCTACAACCCTATCACTAATCATCTAATCCACGTCTCTGAACAGGGATTGATAATCGGCAACAATCCCATGCTAACAGAATCCCCCTTTCCAGGACAAAACTATTCAATCCAGGCATTAACTAACGGTAATATTCTTACGTATAACTATAACGCCGACAATAATCGCCAGTACATACAGGTTATGGATCAGTCCGGTAATTTGTTATTAACCCAACCACTTTGGTTTTATGTCGATGATGGATGGCCAGTTCCTCTGCTTGCAGCTACGCCGGATGGGGGTTTCTATTTATGCTATCCCCATAATTCCAACCTTCACATTGTGCGTGTAACTGCTGCCGGAGAAATCGCCTGGCCTAATCCTGGGGTTACCATAAGCGGAGGATTCAGCAATAACTTCAATCTTAGTGTTGATGCATCAGGAAATGCTATCATAGTCTGGAAAAACTTAACCACCATGACCCTCAAAGCACACAAGATATCAACAAACGGTAGCCAACTATGGACTACAAATGGCATTACCCTCAATAACGAGTGTCGCGAACCGGAAGTTCCGGCACTGCTTAGCAATGCAAACAATACCTGGTTTTTCTGGAGAGACAAAATCGGCGCAAGCCAGTTTATCCACCAGCAGGTACTAAATTCGTCAGGTACCCCATTACTTCCTTTTGGCGGAACGGCAGTCCTTGAATTGATGGCTGGCGAGGTGCACCTTTACACAAATCAGTTAGCTGTGAATGGCTACTACTACAGTTTTTGGCACGATAATCGCGAAGGGGTATTTGACATTTACATGCAAAAGAGCGACCCAAATCTGAACCCTATGTGGGAACCTAACGGCAAAACCTTTAGCGGGGATCTACCGGGATCCAAATGGATGATAGATTTGATGGAAGCCCCCAATAACCAGATTGCTATTCTCTACGAGCTTTATAGTGCAAATTCAGACACTACCTTTGTGTATATGCAATTACTCAATTCATCCGGAGAAGCACTCTATCCGGGACATGGAGTCCTGATAAATAACGGCTATAGTGCAATCACAGGATGCTATTTAAGCTATGACTCGGGGGACTATTACGTAGTCTGGGGTACAGGTGGATCCTCCTTCGGGACTGTCTTTGGGCAGCGAATCAGTAACGGTCAAACAGTGTGGGGAGAATCAGGGAAGGTGCTTTTGCAGGCAAATTATGGTTTCTCAATCGCCGATGTAATATCCAGATTTGTAATTCTGCGTTTAAACCAACCCGAAGTTGATGATACCGGTCACCGACTGCTAAAGTTTAATATTCAAGGATATCCAGAAACAGGCTGGCTCACCGGAGGAATGCAATATTTCTCAGATTATGATCTTGGGATAGAAGAAGTGGTGAGAACTATTATCAAAGACGGTTACTTATATGTGGTATTGGATGGCTGGAAAAAGGACTTTATCCAGAAGATTAGCATGGATGGAAACCTGCCATGGGGTCTGGAAGGGGTTACGCTTCACTCCCCTCTTCAGTGGAATCATGGCTGCCAGGATGTGGTTTTCGGAGATGCTATCTATCAGCTTTATATGACAAACCTGAATAGTGGGCATACCAGCGTGTATCTACAAAAAGCTACATGGGATGG
>JAQVMI010000339.1 GCA_028703735.1 Candidatus Cloacimonadota bacterium
GTACTGTTAGGATTCAACTTACAGGAATCTGCAGCAGTTGCTATTATAGGTGGAGCTAGCGGTCCTACTTCTATCTATCTGTCTTCATAACAGTTTTCCAGGTTTTCCACAGCCAATTCCCAAGTGGTGGTAAAATCATTCCACACAGCAGCAGTGCCGGGAGGATCGGAATCCCGCACTTGGAATAGCTCGCAACTGGTAAGCACAAACAGTGCCATTAAAACTATCAGGATATTTCTCATGATCTCATCTTTGCAGAGCTGAATTTGCTGTCAATACAATTTTGGTGTGGTTCAAATGGGAGTAAGTGTGCTAAGGAAAAAGCAGAGGATTTGCTTACAAAGAGTAAAAGAGAAAGAAGAGGGTTTTTTTAACAAAGAGTAAAAGAGTAAAAGAGGAAAAGAGAGTTTTTTCACAAAGAGTAAAAGAGAAAAGAGAAAAAAGAGGAATCCTGATGATTGGTTTGTTTGTGGTGAAAATGGAGAATAACGAGAAGATTTCTTTTTAAACACACAGAAAAAGCAGAGAATAGCAGAGAAAAACAGAGAAAAACAGAGAAAAACAGAGAAAAACAGAGGTTTATTATTACGAAGAGAAAGACATCGGATGATAGACAAGAAGCAAAATAGGTATGATGGAAGTGAGATGACCTTTTTCTCTTTTCTCTTTTACTCTTTGTGAAAAACACTCTCTTTTACTCTTTTACTCTTTTACTCTTTTACTCTTTGTGAAAAAACTCTCTTTCCTTACATACAATATGCTTTGGAGTGAAAATGGAGAATACTATGAAGTTCTCTTTTTTAAAACACAGAGAAAAAGCAGAGAAAAGCTTCAGAAAAGCAGAGGTTTATTATCACGAGGAGAAAGACATCGGATGATAGACAAGAAGTAAAATAGTCATGATGGAAGTAATAGGAATCTTTTTCCTCTTTTCTCTTTTACTCTTTGTGAAAAAAGTCTCTCTTTTACTCTTTTACTCTTTTACTCTTTTACTCTTTGTAAAAAAAAAGACTCTCTTTCCTAATATGCAATGTGCTTAGGAGTGAAAATGGAGAATACTATGAAGTTCTCTTTTTAAAACACAGAGAGAAGCAGAGAAAAGCTTCAGAAAAGCAGAGGTTTAATATCACGAGGAGAAAGACATCGGATGATAGGCAAGAAGCAAAACAGGCATGATGGAAGTATTAGGAATCTTTTTTCTCTTTTCTCTTTTACTCTTTGTGAAAAAAATCTCTCTTTTCCTCTTTTACTCTTTTCCTCTTTGTGAAAAAACTCTCTTTCCTAATATGCAATGTGCTTTGGAGTGAAATTAGAGAATACTATGAAGTTCTCTTTTCAAAACACAGAGAAAAGCAGAGAAAAGCAGAGGGTTTTTACAAAGAGTAAAAGAGTAAAAGAGTAAAAGAGTAAAAGAGTAAAAGAGGAAAAGAGAGAAAGAGTTTAGCCTAAAAAATGTAGATATTTCACTAACCCAATCTGCGAAATCTGCGCTTCAAATCTGCGAAATCTGCGGGAAACAATAAAAGTTACGAGAAATTCGTTTTACTTAGGCATATGGATATTGCCCTAATTATATCTGCGAAATCTGCGTGCCACAACCAAAGGAACAACAGCATATACCATCAATCCCCTGTTTAACCTTGCAGCTACAAAAGTGCCTGCATAGTAACTGCAAAGTAACTGGATACAGGCTGTTAGACAAGCGCAGTTTGTATGTTTCCTGCTTGTTGGGAAAATAACGAAGAACTGCCTGATAAACGTAGCTAACACGCAATGCAAGAAACAGTTTTCGTGGGTATCCGTTCCATCCCCAAAAACAATGTTATTGTTTACTTCGTGACTGGATACGTTGATAAAAAACCCTACAGGGAATGTTCTTGGCAAACAAAGAACTTGACACATTCTGCAAGGTTTACTCCAGTGGAAAGGTGGAAATTATTGGATTGTCAATCCTCGTATTGGCGATAACACACCTTGTTAAAGAGGAGATATCTTGATGAAAAGATTTACGCTAATTGCTTTAATTCTTGGAGTTGCCGTAGTTTTGGCAGCGCAAGAGGGAACTGCCTATAAAAACACAGCTCAGGTAATAGAAAAAAGCTATGATGTCCGCCAGGCTCATGGCAGGGACAAGCTGACTTTGGCTACTAAAGCCATAGGCACTTATAATAGCAATGGCATTATAGTGGACAAGATAATCTACAAAGCAAATAACACCTTTTTGGGGCGAATCTCCCGAAATCAAAGCTATAATCCATACACCTTGGAAACACTAAACTACAACAATATGAACCTGCTAAATTCACGTTCTGTAGAGATTGCCGGAAAATTGCCCGGTGAAGCCACCATAATTGAATACGACACCAAGGGTAAGATTTTAAATAGAACCAGCAACAGAATTTATGAACCAACCCAAGAAATCTGGAGCATGAATCACAATCAAGTGGGCTATGTGTATCATTACTTTCAAGCAGCTTTAGATAATAATCAGCGTATCCAGATCACCTGCAAATATAACACAATGGACGAATTGGAACAAAAGCAGTATTACACCTATGATGCGCAGAATCAGCTAATTAGCATTGTGGCAATGTCTGCCTCTTTACCAAGCCTGAATGCCGATCCAGCCCTGGAAGATACCCTAATCTATAAAAAAGAATTCTTGTATGATGACCAGGGTAACCTGTTCGAAGAAAACCTGTATGACCACAAAGAAAAAATTGTGGAAACTGAACGCATGGTTTACGATAATAAAAATCGCCTGATCCAAAAGAGTTTTTACATTTGGAACCCCCGCTTTGGAGTCGTCCCCAATTTGCGTAAACAATCAGATTATGAATATCCTGCAAAAACTACCAATGCAAAAAACGAAAAGTGGATTTTTGGAGATAAGGATTGATGTGATACAGAGTTTAGATTGAAATGTCCGGATCGTAATTGCACTCGCCTCGAGTGCAGAGTTTTAATGACAGTCGAGGCGACAGTAACTACGGTTTTTATGGAATGTCGAAACTAAGTCTTTATAATTCTTAGCAAAAAAGAAAATCGCTTGCAAACCGAAACTTGCAAGCGATTTTTTATTGAGGAGTCGTTTCGTTAGGTTATCAGGGGGTTTGGTAAATGAAATCAGGATTGCGGTATCCGCTAATATTTTGATACCAATCAGGATAGGATGTTCCGCTGCTTTGAGCCCAGATTTGGAATTTAAGATAGGCTTTGGTTACTTCAGCTTTTTCCACAGGATAATCCCAGCTTGCGGGAATATCGATAGCCCAAGGTAGATTTGTGGTAGTTTTATACCAGTT
>JAQVMI010000340.1 GCA_028703735.1 Candidatus Cloacimonadota bacterium
GCGCAGTTCGCGTCCAGCCTGGATGGCATAGGATTTACTAACGCCTTCCACAGAATTGGCAATTTCTTCCAGTTTGGCAAGCCTTTGCATGTAGGTTTCTAACATTTCGCGGCGAGCACCGGGACGAGCACCGGAAATGGCATCCGAAGCTTGAGCCAGGGCAGCATAAACCGACAAGGCTTCCACCTCTTCATGATGAGCTTCAATAGCGTTAACTATCAGTTTCCCTTCCCCATTTTTGCGGGCAAGATTGGCACCTATAATTGCGTGAGTGCCGTCAAATTCGTGATCTATCGCTTTGCCGATATCGTGTAATAAACCGGCACGACGGGCTACTTCCTGATCCAAACCAAGTTCTGCTGCTAAAATCCCACAAATCCAAGCCGCTTCTATGGAGTGCTGAAGAACGTTTTGCCCATAACTTGTGCGATAATGCAGCCTGCCTAACACCTTGATGAGGTTGGGAGAAATGTTGTGTATATTGGTTTCCAACACTGCTTTTTCACCTATCTTCATAAGTGTTTCTTCCATCTCTTTAGTTGTTTTGGCTACTACTTCTTCAATGCGTCCCGGGTGAATGCGTCCATCAGAAATCAATTTTTCCAAGGATAATCTGGCAATCTCCCTGCGCACAGGATCGAAGCAGGAAAGTACCACGGCTTCAGGAGTATCATCAATAATCAAATCTACCCCGGAGGCTTTTTCAAAAGTGCGGATGTTTCTGCCTTCACGACCTATTATTCTACCCTTCATTTCATCAGAGGGAAGTGACACTACCGATACAGTGGTTTCGGACACATGATCCACAGCCATCCGTTGGATTGCGGTGGATAGAATCTCGGCAGCTTTTCTGCTGGTATCCAGTTTCATCTGTTCGATTGTTAAACGAGCATCATTGGCAGCTACTTGTCTGGCTTGGGAGATTAATTCTACCCGCAAGCGAGCTACAGCTTCCTCGCGAGATAAGCCAGAGATTTCAGTTAACTTGCTTTTTTGATTAGTAATTACTACTTCCAGTTCGCTTTTTTTCTGGCTTAGCTCATCTTCTTTGGCTTTCAGCTTGCGTTCCTGCTCTGTTAAGCTGGTTTCTTTTTTATCTAAGGAATCCAAACGCTTATCCAGGCTGCCTAAGCGTTCGTTATACTTTTTTTCTTGAATCCGAAGTTCTTTTTGTCTTTCTTTTATCTCTTCCTCAAGTATGCGTTTTTGTTTGAACCATTCGTCCTTAGCTTCAAGGATGGCAGCTTTTCTGGCGGTTTCTGATTCACGTTTGGCTTCTTTTTTTAAGTCTTCAGCAATTTGAGTAGCCTGAGAAATTAGCTTGAAGGTGCTATTGCGACGCATCACATATATGACAATAGCAATGGCAAAACCGATTATAGCTCCAATTACAAGAGCCATCATGGGATTTATCGTTGACATGTTAACAATCCTTTATTACAATCTATTTAGCCTTGGAGAGCCAAAGCGAATTAAAAGCCCGCATGAACCGTGTATGCTTGTCCTTACAAAGCCAAGCATGAGGTGGGAAACTACCTTGTGAAATTTATGTATCCGGAACCAGCCGGCTCGCACGCCTCTCATGGCTTATCTCCCAATACTAATATAGCTTTTATGCAATCCATATCACGAATTCTGCAGGCAACACACTATCTTCAGATAATCTTGGAGATCATCTGATTAAGGCGGTCAAGTTCGGAGCCAATCTCCAAATTCTTGTCGCTTAAAGTAAAAACTTGTTCTTGTAGTTGAAGGCAGATTAGCAGTAATAGCTTGGTAAAATCCAAGTTATCGTCGCTGTCGTTTAGTTCTGCTATTTGGCGGTTAATTTCGTCTGCCACTCTTTTGGTACGCAAAGGATCATCACTGCGCAAACGAAAGCGTCGTCCAAAAATCTCCACTTCAACAGATTGCATAATTACTCCTCACTATTGAGGAGGGGGAAAATGTCATCAATCTTTTTAATAGCGTCTTCGGCTATAATTTCGAAGCCGGCAAACATATCCTGAAGCTCTTTGTATTTTGCTTCCAGATTAGCATAATCTGCTTGCAGAGCTTTTAGTTTTGCATCCTGCTCCAGGGAGTTATTACCACTTGCCTCTATTTGAGAAATAAGCTGGCTGTTTTCCTCTGTAAGTTGAACTATTTGCCCTTCAAGGGTTTCCAATTTCTGTTTTGCTGTGGTGTACTGGTCTATAAGTTTCTGTATTTTGTCTTGTAAATTAATAGCTGGACTTTCCATTTCCTTTTTACCTCATGTTTATTTGCCAGGTGAGCATCAGTTTTTTTATCACCGAATCAACAAGTTGATCGATACGTTCATCTGTCAATGTTTTTTCTTTATCCTGGAACTTAATATGCAGAGAGAGGCTGCGAAAACCTTCTGGAATCTGCTTGCCACGGTATTCATCAAATACGCTTAGCTCTTTTATCAGTTCACTATCTATGCTTTTTATGCAGGCTTCAATTTCGCTGAAGCGTATGCTGTTTCCTATTAAAAACGATATGTCTCTGGTTACGGCAGGAAAGCGTGAAATTGGCGTGTATACTATCTGGGAATTGCGTGTAATCTCCACCAGGTTATCTACAAACACGTGCAGCAACCATACATCCTGTTTCAGATCAATAAGATCTATGCCGAAGTTTTCTGCCACTGATGCTGTAAGCTTGCCATAAAAACCAAGAGGGGTGCCATTAAGAACATAAGCTGCACTTTCGGAAGGGCTAAGGAAGGGGAGATTTGCCTGTTCAGCGGTATAAGCTTGAACATTGTACATAGCAAATAATTCCTCAATTATACCCTTTACGTATGCTGCGCTTACCAAGGATGCCTTATCCTGCCAATGCTCATCCCTATTTTGTCCGGTTAACACGGCTGAAAGGTGCATGGGTTCCTTAGTTTTATGGTAAATTTTGCCAAGTTCGAACAGCTTAATGTTGCGTTCTCCATGGTTCAAATTATAGGCAAGATTTTGCAGAAGCTGCGGAACAAGGGAAGTGCGCATTGCACTCATGGTGCTGCTTTGAGGGTTTATTAGCCGGATCATTTGCAATTCCGGTGCTTCGTCCTTATAGCCAAGTTTCTCCATCATTATAGGATCTATGAAGCTATAATTCAACGTATCGAAACAACCTCTGGATACCAAATAATCTGCACACAATTTCCTGATGCGATACTCATGGCGATCCATAATTCTGCGAGTAGAAGTTTTTACTGGAACTTTGTCATAGCCATCAAGACTGGCAAGCTCTTCTATAAGATATATATCTCGTTCCAAATACACACGAGAAGATGGTA
>JAQVMI010000341.1 GCA_028703735.1 Candidatus Cloacimonadota bacterium
TTCCACCTGTGGCAACCAAAGGAAGGTCATAATAGTCAAATCCGAAATAATCGTCCAAAGTGGCGTTAAGACCATCGTCGTAGGGACGTACGCGGTTGTATTTGAAATCCACAATGCCCATATCTCCGTTGGAATCGAAAATAGTCCAAGGACCATAATCACGTGTCCAATAGCTATTAACTCCGTCAGGATTGATATAGTGAACATTAGCCATGGTTACACCATTACTGGAAAGTGCGCTACTTGCAGTACTCTGGCTGCCAGAGGTTACTACTACATAAAGCTGACCGCGGGTAGAAAGATCGGCAATCATGGGGTAGGGAAGTCCGAAACCGCTGGAGTAGGCAATAATTGCACCTGTAGCCTGTTCCCATTCTGCCACATATCGTGGCCCTACTGGATAGGGGCTTGCATTCACGGTGAAACTAACCGGCAAATTGAGGCTGGTGTTATTCACTGCGTCGGAGGTGATAACTAAAGCGGAATTGAAGGTCCCGGTAGCCAATCCACTGGTGCTAAGATTAAGGGTAAGCACTGCATTACCTCCGGCTGCAATTGTTCCAGAGATAGGAGATACTGTTCCCCAAGTTGAAAGCGTTGCGTTTGAGCTCCAGGTAAGGTTTGAGGTGCCAGTATTGGTTACAGTAACTGTGGTAGAGGTGTTTTCACCCTGGTATGCACTGGCGGTAACTGTGGTTGGATTTGCAGAAATTATAGGACCCGTTTGCGAAGCAGCAAACACGAATTTCACATTGGGGCGGGTTGTTGCTGTGGAACCACCTGTGAAAACACTGGTTTGATCCACTGTGTCGCTTCTGCCATATCTATAACCGTTTGTTTTTGTGGAATATTGAACAGTTCCCGTAGATTCATAATCCGGAGTGTACACGCCAAAGGCAGTATCTATCACGATGTTACTGGTTCCGTTCCAGGCGAAGGGAGAGCTAAGGGTGTACATATTATAGCCTGTTACGGTTGGAAGATAGCTGGTATTGGTGTAAACTTCGTTGGCAGTACCTACATTAATCCAGTAAGCTACATCTGTAGAAGCAGTGTGCGCCATTCTAACTTTGAAATTGGGCATTGCAACTGTGGGCAATCCTGTGATGTTAAAACCTATCTGGGTGATGTTCTGTGCTCCAATCATCCCGGCAGCATTTAATTCTGCAGCCGTATATACTGATTGACCATGCAAACTTTTCCAATATACATTCACGGGACAGGCAGCGGTGGTTCCTGTAGAAGTGGTTCCTGAGCCTATTATTACAGACGTTATGTTAGCTGGGGTTGCTGTTACAGTATCAGTTGGGTCAGATTCTCCTCCACTGTAAACAGCTTTCAGATAGTAGCTATATGTTGTCCCATTTGTAACAGCAGTATCATTGTAAGAGAGAGCTGTAATTGTCGTTAACAAAGTAGAATTCTTGAATATCTTATAACCAGTAGGTGTTCCGGTTGCAGGAGCTAACCAGCTTAAATTCACAACATTGTTGCCTACATCTGCTGTAAGACTACGTGGAGGATAGAATGGATTAGGAGAGGTGGAAGCTGGGAAAATGATGTTATCAATCCAGGCACAATCACTGCCACCATCCACACTGCCATCTTTCATATATTCCCATTTTAACACTTTGGTACCTGCAGCTAACGTGTATGTAGCTTGCGTCCAGGCTACTTCGCCAGACCAACTGTTTTGCAGGGTACCATCAATATAGAATTTCAGGAAATCATAGGTAGATTCGGAGGAAACCTTGTAATAGAAGCTTAAGGTTCCGCTGGTTGTTAGAATTCGGGTGGTTTGCATAGTTGTACTGCTTGATGCAGTAATAGTACCGCTCTTAGCAGCATAAGTTCCTGCATAAGCTCCGGTATTTACAATTGTCCAGGGGGTAGCACTCTGAATCCAGGGGAATGAGCTGAAGTTACCTGTCTCGAAATTCTCCATTATTATCCCGACAGTGGAAGTCTCTGTTTTACCAGTAGTATAAGCACCGGCTGTAGCATTGAACACGAAGCTTGCCACGGTTCCAATAGTCATACCGGAAGCTGCGGTGATGCTGAAGCTAAGGTTTGTGCTACCGCTTGCGGAGATAGCAGCAAAACTGGCAGTGCCGGTGTTGATTGTAATTCCAGAGGTAGGGCTGGTTATGGTAGCCGAACCACTTGTAGATGTTGCAGCACCAGTATTGCTAAGGGGCATGGTAATTGTAACGGTTTCTCCTGGATCTAAGCGTCCGTTGCTGTTTCCGGGAGTTGGATCAGAAATTGTCATGCTGCCCATAGCCAGAGCAGGAGCGTTAATTACTTGGCTAAAGTTATGGGTCCAGGTTTCGCTTCCAGCGACCATGGTAATAGTGAAGCTGGCACTGGTTCCATTCACAACATTATTAGCAATATTAAAGCCATAAGCGTTGTTTATGGTTGTGCTTGCGTTTGCTGCCAAGCTGGCAATGCTTTCTGTGTAATCGGTTAGGGTAATCCCGCTGGTAGCACAAGTAAGCGTAGTTGCAACATTTGTGGCGGTTGCAGAACCAACATTTTTGAATGTAACATTAAAACGACCGCTTTCGTTGTATTCTGCCACATTGTTATTACTATCGGCATAGGTAGTGGTTAGCACACTCATATAGGGTCCGGAACCTGCAATTTGTTGCATGGTTCCAACATAAGTAACCCGGTTGAATGCTGTAACGGTTACAGTATAGGTAACCACACCTGTGGGAGCATTAGTTAAGGTAACCGATGCCACTCCACTGCTATTGGCAGTAGCAACCCCATAGATAGTGTTGTTATAGGTTATAGCTACTCTTGCATTGGCAACGCCAGTGTTTACTGTAACGCTGGAAGTGCCAATTAAAAACGTGGAAGGATGTGTAACTGTCATGGCTATAGGGGTTTTGGTGCGAACTGATAGAGAGGCATCACCAAAAATCGTCCAGGTTTTATACATATCCACACCATCAGAACCATAGACATCCATCATATTGCAGGAGGCATTATAGAATAAACCACCTGTAGTTGTTTTGGTACCGGCTATCATAAGGTCGGTAAAATGATCCTGTGCCCTCATGGGTGAACTCCAGCTCTGGTTAATTGTGCTTGCATAAATGGCAACAGAACCACCATTTGCATTACGCATCCATGCTTCCGCAAAACACGTCATAGATACGAAATTACCATTTACGCAGGCAACGTCCATAATGAATGGTGTCTTATTACCATTTGTCAAAGCTGTGGCATTAGTATTGCTGAATCCTGTAGTAACCCAATAAGTATCAGCCCCATG
>JAQVMI010000342.1 GCA_028703735.1 Candidatus Cloacimonadota bacterium
ATTCTTATATTTGTGGCAAGCATCCTTATTCACTATTTACAAACCTTAAAAGAGAAGCGTTTTATCCGCAGTGCCTTCCAACAATATATGGCACCCGAACTTGTTGCTAAGCTGTTATCTGATCCTCAGAATCTAAAATATGGTGGTTCCCTACAGGAAGTATCCGTGTTATTTTCCGATATTCGCTCCTTTACCACATATTCCGAATCGCACACTCCGGCAGAGACTGTGGAGATATTAAGAGAGTATCTTACAGAGATGGTGAAGATTATAATCAATAATCAGGGCATCCTGGATAAATTTGTGGGTGATGAAGTTATGGCTCTGTTTGGAACCCCTGTTCCACTGCCAAACCATGCTTTAAGTGCCTGCAAAGTTGCTTTGCAAATGCGAAAACGTCTTACAGAATTACAGAATAAGTGGTTAAGTGAAGGACGACAAGCCTTAGAGATAGGCATAGGGATTAATACCGGAATGGCAGTAGTGGGAAATTTGGGGAGTGAACAGATTTTCGATTACACTGCTATAGGAGACACAATAAACTTAGGGGCTCGTTTAGAAGGCATAAACAAAGAATACCCCACAGCTAAGCACATCATCATAAGTGAATTTACTTTAGAGAAGGTAAAGGATATGGTGATAGTGAATTATCTTGATGAAGTTACAGTTAAAGGCAAAAACACTGCGGTTAAAATATATGAATTAGTTGATATTATCTAAGAAGAACTGTTATCACACTGTCTCAAAGGTCTGCTTTCGGACAATCTGTACAATCTGTTCCGGAGTATCCACTAAAAATTCCGGATTATGGCTACGTAGCAGATCGGCAGTGTGAAATCCCCATGTAACCGCAATTATTTTTAACCCACATTTATGGGCTGCATCAATATCTCTGGTTTCATCGCCAATATAGATTACCTGTTTAGGATCCAGACTATGTTTTTTTAGCTGTTGCATAATACGGTGGTTTTTTTTCAAGATACCAGAAGTTCCTTCTACCCAATCGAATGCATCTATTTGCATTCTTTGCAAGAACATATTAAGGTTCTCACCCGTATTGGAACTTAGCAAGGCAAGCGAAAATCCCTCTGATTTAAGAGTATCTAACATTGGAACAATCCCCTGGCAGGGTTCCAAATCTTGAGCCAGATGTCGGTATTCGACAAGTGCCTTACTAATAGCCATCGGTATTTTATAAAATGGAATCTTAAGTTCTTTCAAAACTGTATGCACTGGTAAGGAGCGAAAGCGATAAAAATCTTCCATAGTAAATGGTTTGTGACCGAATTTTGGAGCAAGTAAATTGGCTATTTTCCAGCCAAGCTGTATGGAATCAGCTATGGTTCCATCAAAATCGAAGAGCAGAAAAGGCTTCATTAGCGTTTGGCTGCCTTCAGGTAATCCAGAACCATTTTGTAGGCATTGCTGCGAGTAAGATTAAATACTCCAGCAATTTCCATACTTATTTCTCTGGTGCCCATTCCGCTTTTTAAGCACTTGTATATGTGATAGTTTATATCTGTTTGTTTGAATTCACCAATATAGGTTTCAATTGGTTCACAGCCTTCTAACACCACAACGAATTCACCCTTTATGGTTAATTCCCTGTTTTCTATTAAGCTTTCCAGAGTTCCGCTGATATGTTCTTCATGCATTTTGGATATCTCTCTGCATAAATACACCTTACGGTTTCCGCAAACTTCTTTAAGTTCTATTAAGTGTTCCAAAATTCTATGAGGAGCTTCGTAAATAACTGTGGGGTAAGGATACATACTAATCTCAAGGATTTTGCTCCGCCGTTTATGTGCTTCTGTGGGCATGAAACCTGCGAATTGAAAATGTTGCGTGGGAAAACCAGAAGTAGTAATTGCGGGAATTAAAGCACTTGCCCCAGGTAAAGCTATTACCTGTATGCCCTGTGATACAGCTAAAGTCACCAGTTTTTCACATGGGTCACTAATTCCTGGTGAGCCTGCATCAGATACTACTACCAAATCTTTTCCCATTTTTACATGTTCAAACAGCACATCCTCTCTTTGACGTTCGTTGAACTTATGAAAGCTGATCAGCTTGGGACAGGGGATTTTGTATTGTGATAGTAAGAACGAGGTTTTTCTTGTATCTTCACAGGCTATTAAGTCTGCTGCTTTAAGGGTATCTATAGCACGCAGGGTAATATCACCCAAATTCCCAATGGGGACGGGAACCAGGTAAATTACCCCGTGTGCCATTATGTTTATCTTGTAACTGCACTCGCCCCGAGTGCATATTTATTAAGCCAGTAGAGGCGACTGTTATTACGGTTCTGTTGCAATTGCAACTTGTTAGCAGCTATCTCGCATTGTATAGTAATCTCATTCAATTTAGATAAGCTTCAGTTCTTTGCCGATTTTCTTGAAAGCAGCAATGGTGGTATCCAAATCTTCACGGCTATGAGCAGCAGAGAGCTGAACGCGGATACGAGCTTTGCCTTTTGGAACTACAGGATATACAAAGCCTATAACGTAAACGCCTTCTTTAAGCAGCATATCTGCCATCTTAATAGCAAGAGGTTCGTCATAAAGCATTACCGGCACTATGGCAGTGTTACCTTCCACGATGTCAAAACCTGCTGCGATCATTTCTTTACGGAAATAGGTGGCGTTTTCCCACACTTTATCGCGCAATTGGGTGGAATTGGATAACATTTCGATAACCTTTAAGCTGGCTCCTACGATTGCAGGTGCAAGGGTATTAGAGAATAAGTAAGGACGACTTCTTTGACGAAGAAGCTCTATTATCTCTTTTCTACCAGAGGTGCAGCCACCATTTCCACCACCCATGGCTTTACCAAAAGTTGTGGTAATAATATCAATACGATCTGTTACTCCCCAATGTTCTGGAGTGCCGCGTCCGGTTTTTCCAATATAACCTGTGGCATGAGAATCGTCCACCATTACCATAGCATCATATTTATCGGCAAGATCGCAAATCTCATTCAGTTTGGCAATATCTCCATCCATACTGAATACACCATCTGTGCAGATCAAGCGATATTTTTGTTCTTGCGATTCGATAAGTGCGGTTTCCAATTCTGCCATATTGGCATGTTTGTAGCGATAGCGTTTTGCTTTACATAAGCGGACTCCATCTATAATGGAGGCATGGTTTAGTTCATCGGAGATAATGGCAGAATCTTCACCTAAAAGGGGCTCAAAAACTCCACCATTGGCATCGAAACAGGCAGCATAGAGGATTGTATCTTCCATGCCTAAAAATTTGGAGGTGGCATCCTCAAG